>JBEGTA010000271.1:0-19247 GCA_041179665.1 Pseudomonadota bacterium | reverse complement strand
CGCCAGAAGAGCCCGCATCCGATGATGCCGGCGCGGCATCGGCCACCGCCGCTGTAGAGGCCGCGGCACCTGTGGCACCACCCCCTTTGAAATCAGTGGCGTACCAGCCCGTTCCCTTCAGTTGGAAGCCGGGCGCTGTCAGTTGCTTGTTGAACTTGGTCGCGCCACAGGCTGGGCAATCGGTCAAAGCCGCATCTGACATTTTTTGGAGAACGTCCTTGGCATGGCCGCAGGCGTCGCACTTGTAGGCGTAAATGGGCATAAAGCGGAATCCTGGAAAAAATGTTCAACCCTAAATTGTAAGTCGAACCCCAGCTTGCGCTACCCCAGAGATTTAAACTGCCCGTAGCCTCAAATGAAAAAGAATAAATACCCACCATGACGAGATAAATGCCTTCTTATACAATCCCGCGCAGGTTAATGCGGTGGCAGCCGGTTGTAACCCTACATACTTCTCGCTCAATGGAGTTTTTACGATCATGAACAAACGTTTTTTACTGACTGCTTTGTGTGCCTTGAGCTTAGTGGCATGCGGCAAAAAAGAAGAAGCACCGCAAGCAAGTGTGGCGGCAGCTGTGCCAGCCAACGCCGAAGAAAAAGTGTTGAACATTTACAACTGGCCTGACTACATCACCCAGGACATGGTCGCTAACTTTGAGAAAGAGAGCGGCATCAAGGTCAACTACCAGACTTTTGAAAATAACGAAGCACTCCAAGCCAAGCTGATCGCCGGCAATTCAGGCTATGACCTTGTGGTGCCGGGGGCTGTTTTTGCCAAATCACAAATTGAAGCCGGCCTTCTACGCCCCCTCGACAAGACGCAAATTCCAAATTTGAGCAATTTGGATCCCGCCATCATGGCCAAACTCGACAAAGTTGATCCCGGAAACAAGCACCTGGTGCCCTGGGCCTGGAGTTTCACCACTGTCGGCATCAACAAGACCAAAGTGGCCAAGGCTCTGGGCAACACCCCGATGCCTGAAAACGCTTGGGATCTGGTGTTCAACCCCACCTACACCAGCAAGCTCAAATCTTGTGGCATTGCTTACCTCGACTCCCCGACCGAGATCATGCCGCCCGCTTTGCATTACATCGGTAAAGATGCTTACTCAGCTGACGCCGCTGACCACAAGGCAGCGGGCGAAATGTTGAGCAAAGTACGCAAAGACATTCGCTTGTTCTCCAGCACCATGATCGACGATCTGGCTGGCGGTAAAGCCTGTGTGGCCTTGGGTTGGGCCGGTGACATCAACATCGCCAGCGCTCGTGCGCAAGAAAACAAGAGTGGTCAAGAAATCGAAGCCCTGTTGCCTAAATCGGGTGGCCTGCTGTTCTTTGACAACTTGGCTATTCCGAAGGACGCCAAGCATCCCAACAACGCTATGGCCTTCATCAATTACTTCTTGAAGCCTGAAGTGTCTGCCTCGCTGACCAACGAATTGAGCTACGCCACCGCCAACAAGGCCAGCGTGGCACAAGTCACGCCTGAAGTGGCGAAAAACAAGGCGGTCTTCTTAGATGCGGACGCCCTGAAAGTGGCGGTTTCTCCCTCCAGTTTGTCCAATGCCACACGCGAATCCATGACCGCTGTCTACACTGCCTTTAAAAAGGGCAAGTGACGGCCGCACACGACACGCGTGATTGAAACGAGGCTGTGCACGAGAACCTGTGCACAGCCTTTTTCTTGAGTTCAGAAAGATGACATGACGCACCCAGCGCCCTCCGACAAAGCGGGATTTCTGCAGATCAAGCAATTGCACAAGCGATTCGACAGCGTCACCGCAGTCGACGATGTGTCGCTCGAGATTGGCAAGGGCGAGATTTTCGCCTTGCTTGGCAGTTCAGGTTGTGGCAAGTCCACCTTGCTTCGTATGTTGGCGGGTTTTGAGACACCCACCTCAGGCCAGATTTTTTTAGGCGAGCAAGACATCAGTCTGCTGCCGGCCTATGAGCGGCCCATCAATATGATGTTCCAGTCATACGCTTTGTTCCCTCATCTGACGGTCTGGGAAAACATCGCTTTTGGCTTGCGCCGCATGGGCATGGACAAAGACAGCATGGCAGAGCGCGTGCAGGCCATGTTGGACTTGGTGCAGTTGCAAAAATTTGCCAGCCGGAAACCCCACCAATTGTCGGGCGGGCAACAACAACGCGTGGCTTTGGCTCGCAGTCTGGCCCGCAAGCCTCAATTGCTTTTGCTCGACGAACCCTTGGGTGCGCTCGACAAAAAACTCCGCGAGCAAACCCAGTTCGAGCTCGTCAACATCATCGAGTCAATTGGCGTCACTTGTGTGATGGTGACCCACGACCAAGAAGAAGCCATGACCATGGCCTCGCGCATCGCGGTGATGAGCCAAGGTCGCATTTTGCAATTGGGCAGCCCTACCGAAATATATGAAGCACCCAACTGCCGTTTTGTCGCGGACTTCATTGGCAACGTGAACATGTTTGAAGGACAACTGACGCGCACCGAATCCAGCGAGTCTGAAATCCGCACCCCCCAAGGGACGTTCACACTCGGTCACGGTACCTCGCACCAGCAAGGAATGGCCTTGGCGCTGGCGGTGCGGCCTGAAAAAATCCAAATTAACAAACAGCCGCCCGCCCAAGGGGCTGCCCACGCTGCCAATGTGGTGAGCGGTGTGGTTCGGGAAATTGCCTACATGGGCAGCTACAGCACCTACGTGGTTCAACTGCCCGATCAGTCCGTGATCAAGTCCACCCAAACCAACCGCAGCCGTAACCACGAGGGCGATATTGTTTGGGGTGACACGGTGTATTGCTATTGGAGTGCGCAAGCCGGAGTGTTGCTCTCGTCATGATTCAGCTGCTGTCTCAATTGGTCGAACATCTGCGCTTGGGACGGCGCACGGTGCTGGGCATTCCATTTGTCTGGTTGTCCATCTTCTTTGCCGTACCCTTTTTGATTTTGTTACGGCTGAGCGTGACCGACATGGGGGACCAGCTCAACCCCTTTGCCAGCCTTTTGTCATATACCGAAGCCGAGGGCTGGAAGCTGCATTTGAAATTGAGTCACTACATCAGTTTGATCGTTGATGAGAGTGGTGAGTTCGGCCAAACCCTTTACACCGAGTCGTATCTGCTGTCCTTGAAATATGCCTTCTGGACAACCTTTTTCTGCTTGTTGCTGGGCTACCCCTTTGCCTACTTTTTGGCCCGCTCGTCTGAACACATTCGCCCCATCTTGCTGCTGATGGTGATGCTGCCTTTCTGGACTTCCTTTTTGCTGCGCGTGTATGCCTGGAAAGGGATCTTGGCCGACCAAGGTGTCATCAACAACGCGTTGCTTGCCTTGGGCCTGATTGCTGAGCCCATTCAAATGCTCTACACCGACATTTCGATGTTGGTGGGGATGACCTATGTTTATCTGCCCTTCATGGTTTTGCCTCTGTACGCCACGTTGGTTAAATTGGACTTGCGCTTGCTAGAAGCCGCATATGACCTGGGCGCTAGCCCTTGGAGGGCTTTTTGGCTGGTCACCGTGCCCCTAAGTCGCTCAGGTATCATGGCTGGCTCCATGTTGGTGTTCATTCCGTGCTTGGGTGAATTTGTGATTCCCTCACTGCTGGGTGGCGCTGAAAATGTGATGATCGGACGCGTGGTCTGGGATGAAATGTTCAGCAGCAACAACTGGCCACGCGCCTCAGCCCTTGCGATCATGATGATTTTGTGGGTCATCATTCCGCTGGCATGGATCAACGCCAAACTCAAGCGCAAAGCGGAGCAGGAGCAAGCATGATGCGCAGCTGGCATGCCCGCCTTGGCAAAGTTTGGATGGGTTTCATCTACGCTTTTCTGTATGCGCCCTTGCTGTTCTTGGTCGTTTTTTCGTTCAACAGTACGCGACAAGACAGCCATTTCACTGGCTTTTCTTTGCGGTGGTACGAAGCCTTAACCCGGGATACCCGACTGCTGGAGGGCTTTTGGCTGTCGCTCAAGGTGGCCCTCATCAGCGCGTCTTTTTCAGTGATCTTGGCCACATTGGCGGCCTACGCTTTGGTGCGCTTCAACCGTTTTCGTGGCCACAACCTGTTCAGCGCCATGCTCAATGCGCCTTTGGTCATGCCCGAGGTGATCATCGGTTTGTCCTTGCTGTTGCTGTCGGTCGGCTCACAACGTGTATTTGGCTGGCCTGAGCGTGGCATGACGACCATTGTGCTGGGGCACGTCCTGCTGGGCATGGCTTATGCCACGGTGGTGATTCAGTCACGCCTCAAAGAGATGGACCGCTCGATCGAAGAAGCCGCCATGGACTTGGGCTGCAAACCCAGCCAAGTGTTCTTTTTGGTGACCTTGCCCAATATTTCGCAAGCGTTGTTGGCTGGCTGGCTGTTGACCTTCACCCTGTCGTTTGACGACGTGGTGGTGTCTGAGTTCTTGTCTGGCCCCGGCGTCACGACCTTGCCTCAAGTCATCTTCAGTTATGCCCGACGGGGGGTCAATCCCTCAATTTACGCTGCCGCCACTTTGCTCATGCTGGTGGTGACCATTGCAGTGGTCAGCTTTGGGGTGTACACCGCGAGACAAGCCCGAAAATCCAGGCTTTCACACTCAGCTTGATCTGATCCTCGCCAAGCACCTTCTTGCGGGCCATTGCCATTAAAGGTGGGGCAAAACAGCCCAAACCTGGAATACCAGCAAGCTCATGAGGAATCCCAAGCCCAAATACAACAGGACTTGTAGCAAGTTGTTGGTGCGACGTTGTTCGGCCAGCAATTTGTCCAATTGGCGGGCATCTTGCTGCTGCGATTTTTGCAAATAGTCGTGCAACAAGCGCGGCAACTGCGGCAACAACTTGGCATATTGCGGCGCCTGCAATTTGAGTTCTTCCCACAACTTTTTGGGACCAATCTGGTCGAGCATCCATTTTTCGAGAAAAGGTTTTGCCGTGCTCCAAAGATCCAGCTCGGGGTCCAAGTCACGCCCCAAGCCTTCGATGTTGAGCAAGGTTTTTTGCAGCAAAACCAACTGCGGCTGAATCTCGACGTGAAAGCGCCGGGATGTCTGGAACAAGCGCATCAGCACCATGCCCAGTGAGATTTCTTTGAGGGGCCGGTCAAAGTAAGGCTCACAGACGGCTCGAATTGCCGATTCCAGCTCGTCCACCCGGGTATCTGCAGGAACCCAACCCGACTCGATGTGCAATTCAGCCACGCGTTTGTAATCGCGTCGAAAAAATGCCGTGAAGTTTTGCGCCAAATATTCTTTGTCGTACTCGGTCAGGGTCCCGACAATGCCGAAGTCGAGCGAAATGTAGCGGCCAAAAGTATCGGGGGCGAGACTGACCTGAATGTTGCCCGGGTGCATGTCCGCATGGAAAAACCCATCGCGAAACACCTGGGTGAAAAACAGCGTGACACCATCGCGCGCCAATTTAGGAATGTCCACCCCAGACTGGCGCAAACGGTCGACTTGGCTGATGGGCACACCGTGCATGCGCTCCATCACGATCACCTCGGGATGGCAAAAGTCCCAAATCATTTCAGGAATCAGGACCAGATCCAAGCCTTGCATGTTGCGCCGCAACTGGGCGGCATTGGCGGCTTCGCGCACCAAATCAAGCTCGTCGTGCAAGTATTTGTCAAACTCGGCCACCACCTCACGGGGTTTCAGGCGTTTGCCATCGGCGCTGAGGCTCTCGACCCAGCCGGCCATCATGCGCATCAGGCTCAGGTCTTTGTCGATCACGGGCAACATGCCGGGGCGCAACACCTTGACGGCCACATCGCGCAAATCGCCAGCAGGGCTGCGCAAAGTCGCAAAGTGCACTTGCGCAATCGAAGCGCTGGCCACAGGCTCACGCTCAAACGACTCAAAAATATCGTCTACCTTGCGGTTGAAGGCACGCTCAATCGAGGCCACCGCAATCTGCGAACTGAAGGGTGGCACACGGTCTTGGAGCTTGGCCAACTCTTCGGCAATGTCTGGCGCCAGCAAATCCCGCCGAGTGGACAGCACCTGGCCAAATTTGACAAAGATCGGGCCCAAACGTTCCAACGCTTCACGCAGACGCACGGCACGCGGCGCACGCAAATCGCGGCCCACCGACAGAACTCGGCCCACGGCACGAATCCAAGGCTTCTGAAAACTCGACAGCACCAACTCGTCCAAGCCGTAGCGCAGGACGATGAACACGATGAAAGCCCCGCGTCCAAAGCGGCCCCAGCGCATCATGCGGCGCTACCGGCTTTGAGCCCGGTTCCGGGACGGCGGGCCACAAAACTGCGCAGCGACTCTAGTGCCTTGCGCGCCGCTTGGGCCAGCGTGTGCGCAGCGGCATCGCCAACAAGGCGCGCCAAGTCTTCTTCAGCGTCCCAGCGCACGTGGTCGATCAGCCAGTTGATTTCAGCGGCCAATTGCACATCGCCCTCAATGCGCACTTTGGGCTTGTCGCCGCGCGCCAAAGTGGAGACCAATGCCACCGGGGTGTCTTCGGTGACGGTCAGGCGCAAGTCAAAACCCTCAAAACGGCCGCGCTCGAGCAATCCGGCAGGGGTCGGGCTGAGTTGCAAATGAACACGGTCCCAAATCAACTCGATACGCTGGCCTTTTTGACGTGCCAGTCGGGCCATGGCTTCAGGCTCGCTCATCAAGACGTGGTTCAGAAACAAAACCAAACGGTTGATGGACTCGTCCACCACCCAAGCAGGGGGCTGAAATTGAGTGGCCATTTGGTTGACCATGTCGGGAAGCGCCTGAGCGGCCCAAGAAAAAGGGGACTGTGTTGCCATAGTCCCCAATTATTCCCGAAAGTGATGCCCCGGTTCGGGGGGCTGCCTTATTGGAGGGCTTGAACGCCCGCAACCAACCAGCCACCACCTTGTTTGGATTTGCTCATATTCCAAACTTCGCGGAAAGAGCTTGGACCCGAAGCGGCGTCTTCACGGATCATGCCGTTGAACTCCACGCTGGCCAGATAGACATCGGCCTGCTCTTCGATACCGAGCAATTGCGCCTCCAGCATGACCACTTCGGTCTTGTTGGGCTGGCCGGGGAATTGGCTCTCGCGTTCGGCCAATTGACTGCGAATTTCAGCCACCATGGTGTCGGTCATCATGGAGCTCAACATGGCCATGTCAGAGCGGTCCCAGGCGTCTTGCAGGGTGACAAAGTTGCGCTTGGCGGCCGAGACAAAACCCGCCACATCGAAATCGGCCGGAATGCCCCATGTTTGGCTGCCATTCAAGGCGGCGCCGATCATGGAACCTGTGCTGGCTTGGGCTGCCGAGCCGTCGAAGCGGGTGTTTTGAGACTCCCAAGGACGTGCAGAAGCGTCGTTGCCGACGTTGCCCGGGTTGTACTGCTTAATGGAAGCTGGCTGTTCGGCCGAGGCCCCGGCGCCTTGGTAGGCAAAGCCACCTTGGTTACCTGAGGCTGCATTGCGGCGCGAGCGCAAGAAGAAACCGATCAAGGCCATGACCGCGACACCGATTAGCAAGAACATGAGCACGTTGCCAAAAGCTTCGCCCATGCCCAAGGAGTGCGCTAACCAAGCCAGACCCAAGCCTGCGGCCAGACCGCCCAACATGGCACCCCAAGGCTTTTTGGGTGCAGCGGCTGCAGGAGCCGGAGTGGCGGGCTTAGCGGCGTTGGTGGGCGCGGCATTTTGGGCTGGAGCAGCCGGTGCAGGCGGCACCGCATCGCGCTTGGTGACCTGGTTCGACTGCTGACCTATGGATTTGCCACCACCCATTCGACGAGCGGCTTCAGCATTGAGGCTTCCCAGGGCCAAAACGCCTGCAAGCATCAGTGTCATCAACTTGTTCATGGTTTCTCCAACTTACTTCCAAAATTTATACCGATGGGCCTCAACATTTGATGCCCATGTGTAAGGCTACCACTCCAGCGGATAAATTGTGAAAATCGACATGCCCAAATCCGCTGTGTTTCATAAGGGTTTTCAACTCTTCTTGGGAGGGGTGCATGCGGATGGACTCAGCCAAGTACCGGTAGCTGTCCGCATCGC
Source organism: Pseudomonadota bacterium (assembly GCA_041179665.1). Classification (GTDB taxonomy): domain Bacteria; phylum Pseudomonadota; class Gammaproteobacteria; order Burkholderiales; family Burkholderiaceae_C; genus Limnohabitans_A. The sequence goes on along the minus strand of JBEGTA010000271.1, from coordinate 11,260 downwards.
CGGCGACCAGTTTCCCTAGATTTGGCAAGACCTTGAAGCTGTACCAGTCATAGGCTTTTTCAAGCGGCTGGGCCACTTTTGAAAATTCCAGCACCAGCAACTTGCCCCCTGGCTTGAGCACGCGGCACATTTCCTTCAACGCCACGTCTTTGTGCGTCATGTTGCGCAAACCAAAAGCGACGCTGACCAAATTGAAGTGCTTGTCAGGGAAAGGCAGTTTCTCGGCATCACAGACCAAGGTGGGCAACACCAACCCCTGATCCACCAAGCGGTCACGCCCAGTCGACAGCATGGCCTCGTTGATGTCGGTGTGCACCACGCGCCCTGTGGCGCCGACTTTTTTGGCAAACGCCATCGACAAATCGCCGGTGCCACCGGCAATGTCCAACACCTGATCGCCCTCTTTGAGGTTGGCCACTTGCACGGTGTAGGCCTTCCAGACCCGATGCAGTCCCATCGACATCAGGTCATTCATCACGTCGTATTTGGACGCCACCGAATCGAAGACGCCCCGAACGTGTTTGGCCTTCTCTTTTTCGTCTACGGTCTTAAAACCAAAATGGGTGCTGCTCATGCTGGGCGCTCAATGGTGGTGTCCGCAGGCACTGCCTGCTTTTTCGGTCATGGGCGCATCGCGGCTCATTCCGGCGGCTTGCAGGCGGTCTTCGTATTGCTTCCAAAGGGCCTCTTGCTGGTCACCCAAGAAGTACAAGTACTCCCAAGTGAATAGACCTGACTCGTGTCCGTCCGAAAAGGTTGGCTTGACGGCGTAGTTGCCCACAGGCTCAATTTCGGCAATCGTCACATGACGTTTGCCCGTTTGCAAAACCTCTTGGCCTGGGCCATGCCCTTGCACCTCTGCCGAGGGAGAGTAGACGCGCATCAATTCAAATGGAATGCGGAAATGCGCCCCGTCCGAAAAGCCAATTTCCAGCACTTTGGTTTGGCCGTGCACGGTCAATGACTCGGGTGTGGGTGTTTCTTTTTTCAATCCAGCCATGGTGTGCTTTCTTGCTTTAGACCAACACGCGTTCAATGCCACCGGCATTGGCTGCGCTCACGTATTCGGGCATCCAGTTGTCACCCAAGATGTGTTTGGCCATTTCAATGACGATGTAATCGGCTTCGAGCAGGCCGTTTTTCATGTCATCGCCGTAGCGTGACAAGCCTTGCAGACAGCTGGGGCAGCTGGTGAGAATTTTGACATTGGCTTGCGGGGCCAAGGCACCGCTGGCGCGCAAAGCGGCTTCACCCTTGAGCAGCTCTTCTTCTTTGCGGAAACGAACTTGCGTCGCAATATCGGGGCGTGTGACACCCAAGGTGCCCGACTCGCCACAGCAACGGTCCGATTTGAGCACCTGATCGCCCAACAAACCTTTGACCGTCTTCATCGGGTCTTGCAGCTTCATGGGGCTGTGGCAAGGGTCGTGGTAGAGGTAAGCGCCCGCAGCATCCAACTTCATGCCTTTTTCAAGCAAGAACTCATGGATGTCGATGATGCGGCAGCCGGGGAAAATTTTGTCAAACTGATAGCCCTGCAACTGGTCGTAGCAAGTTCCGCAACTGACCACCACGGTCTTGATGTCCAAATAGTTCAGCGTGTTCGCCACTCGGTGGAACAACACACGGTTGTCGGTGATGATTTTTTCGGCCTTGTCGAACTGGCCTGAACCTTTTTGCGGATAACCACAGCACAGGTATCCGGGTGGCAACACCGTTTGCACGCCCACATGCCAAAGCATCGCTTGTGTCGCCAAGCCAACTTGGCTGAATAAGCGTTCAGAGCCGCAACCTGGGAAGTAGAAAACCGCTTCAGATTCCGACGTCGTGGCTTTCGGGTCGCGAATGATGGGCACGTAATCGTTGTCTTCGATGTCCAACAAAGCGCGGGCCGTCTTTTTGGGCAAATTGCCCGGCATTTTTTTGTTGATGAAGTGAATCACCTGCTCTTTGATGGGTGCCGTGCCCACCGAGGCTGGCGGCGCGCTGGTCTGTTTGCGGGCCACGCCTTTGAGCAAGCCTGCGACCCAACGCTGCGCGCGCATACCCACGCCCACCATGGCAACACGGGCCAGCTTGATGGTTTCGGGGTTGGTGGCGTTCAGCATGAACATGGCCGCGGCGTTGCCGGGGCGGAAACTCTTTTGGCCCATCTTGCGCAGCAAGTTGCGCATGTTCATGGACACCTCGCCAAAGTCAATATTGACTGGGCAAGGCGTCAAACACTTGTGGCACACGGTGCAGTGGTCTGCCACGTCTTCAAATTCTTGCCAGTGCTTGATCGAGATGCCCCGGCGCGTTTGTTCTTCGTACAAAAAGGCCTCAACCAACAAGGAGGTGGCCAAGATTTTGTTGCGTGGGCTGTAGAGCAAGTTGGCGCGCGGCACATGCGTGGCGCAGACCGGTTTGCACTTGCCGCAACGCAGGCAGTCTTTCACGCTGGAAGCAATTTCACCAATGTCCGACTGCTGCATGATGAGCGACTCGTGGCCCATCAAACCAAAGCTGGGGGTGTAGGCGTGCGTCAAGTCGGCGGCATGCACATCGTCACCCAAACCTGTGAGTGCGGCGCCACGCAGCAACTTGCCTTTGTTGAAGCGCCCTTGCGGGTCAACTTTGGCCTTGTAGGCGGTGAAGTTGGCCAACTCCGCGTCCGTCAAGAACTCCAGCTTGGTGATGCCAATGCCATGTTCCCCCGAAATCACACCGTCTAAGCTGCGCGCCAACACCATGATGCGCGCCACCGCTTCGTGCGCGGTTTGCAACATCTCGTAGTTGTCCGAGTTGACCGGAATGTTGGTGTGCACATTGCCATCGCCAGCGTGCATGTGCAGCGCCACCCAAACGCGGCCTTTGAGCACGCGCTGGTGAATGGCTGTGACTTCATTCAAGATGGGCTGGAAAGCAGAACCCGAAAAAATGTTCTGGAATGCTGGGCGAATTTGGGTTTTCCAGCTGGCACGCAAGCTGTGTTCTTGCAGTTGAGGGAACAGCTCGTCCACTTGGTTCAACCAACCCTGCCATTGCGCTTGCACCTCGCGCACCACAGTCAAAGCCTGGGCCACGCGGTCTTCTAACAACTCGGCCGAAGCAATTTCGTTGGCATCGTCTTGCTTGCCCAAGGGCAAATTGCCGCGCTCCAAAAAGTCTTCCAACTCACGGCACAGCTTCAGTTTGTTGCGCAAACTCAACTCGATGTTGATGCGCTCAATGCCGTCGGTGTATTCGGCCATGCGGGGCAGCGGAATAACCACATCCTCGTTGACCTTGAATGCGTTGGTGTGGCGCGAAATGGCTGCGGTTTTTTTGCGGTCCAGCCAGAATTTCTTGCGCGCTTCAGGGCTGATCGCAATGAACCCTTCACCGCTGCGCGAATTGGCAATGCGCACGATTTCTGAAGTTGCCTTGGCCACATCGTCAGCGTTGTCACCCGCAATGTCGCCAATCAACACCATCTTGGGAAAACCGCCGCGCTTGGACTTGGTCGAATACCCCACGGCTCGCAAGTAGCGGTCGTCCAGATGCTCCAAGCCGGCCATCACGGTACCGGTGCGCTTTTGCTCGGCAAACATGAAGTCTTTGATCTCGACAATGCTGGGAACTGCATTGCGGGCATGGCCAAAAAACTCGAGGCACACGGTGCGGGTGTGCGTGGGCATACGGTGCACCACCCAGCGGGCACTGGTGATCAGGCCATCACAGCCCTCTTTTTGCACACCCGGCAAACCCGACAAAAACTTGTCGGTGACGTCTTTACCCAAGCCTTCTTTGCGGAAGGTTTTGCCCGGAATCACCAGCGTTTCGGTTCGGATTGGGGTCTTGCCGTCGGCCTTGAAGTAGCGCAACTCGAAAGTGGCCACTTCTGCATCGTGGATCTTGCCCATGTTGTGGTCCATGCGCACCACATCCAGCCATTCTGCATCTGGCGTGACCATGCGCCAGCTGGCCAAGTTGTCGAGCGCGGTGCCCCACAACACGGCTTTTTTGCCGCCTGCATTCATCGCAATATTGCCGCCAATGCAACTGGCTTCTGCGGAAGTGGGGTCCACCGCAAAGACAAATCCACCGCGCTCTGCAGCGTCTGCCACGCGTTGAGTGACCACTCCGGCTTCGGTGTAGATGGTGGGAATTTTGTGCGCGATACCGGGCAAGTCGACCATTTCGACTTCGGTCATGGCTTCCAGCTTTTCGGTGTTGATCACCGCACTCTTCCAAGTCAGCGGAATCGCGCCCCCGGTGTAACCCGTGCCACCGCCGCGAGGGACGATGGTCAAGCCAAGCTCGATACAGCCTTTGACCAGACCGGCCATTTCGGTTTCGCTGTCGGGGGTCAACACCACAAAGGGGTACTCGACGCGCCAGTCGGTGGCGTCGGTCACGTGGCTCACGCGCGAGAGGCCATCAAACTTGATGTTGTCCTTGGCCGTCAAACGCCCCAAGGTCTTTTGCACTTGGCTGCGCAACTTGGCCATGCGCACAAATCGCTCGCTGAACTGGGCCACGGCCTGCGTGGCCAAGGCCAAGAGTTGCCCCACCAACGCATCACGCGCGGCATCGGCTTCGGGTGTGCGGCGTTTTTGCACCTCGCCCAAGCGGTGTTGCAAGGCTTCCACCAACAATTTGCGACGACCGGGGTTGTCCAGCAAATCATCTTGCAAATAGGGGTTGCGCTCAACGACCCAGATATCCCCCAGCACTTCGTACAGCATGCGAGCTGAACGGCCCGTGCCTCGCTCTTGGCGCAACTGGTTCAACAAACCCCAAGCCGACTCTCCCAACAAACGCACCACGATTTCGCGATCAGAAAAGCTCGTGTAGTTGTAGGGAATTTCGCGCAAGCGCGGCGCATCAGCGTCAGCTTGCATCAAATGTTGGAGCGTGGTGGGTGCATTCATAGGAAGGGCGCGGTCAATTGCGTTCAAAAAACGCGGTCAGCCAGACCGAGACAGGGGCGTCAAACCGGCTGAGTCTGAATGTTACCGCAGTGCAACAAACACGCACCCCTGGAGGGGCCACCCCCGTCGGGGGGCATTTCAGGCTTGTTGCATACTCAAAACCATGATTTTTTCCCCGCGCTCAGAACCCCCGTTTTGGCCTTACCCCCGATGGATCGCCCACCGTGGGGCTGGAAAACTCGCCCCTGAAAACACGCTGGCGGCTTTTCGACTAGGTGCCGAGCATGGTTACCGCATGTTTGAGTGCGATGCCAAGCTCAGTGCCGACGGTGTGGTTTTTTTGTTGCACGACGCCACCCTCGAGCGCACCACCAATGGTCAGGGTGTGGCTGGCGAGCAGCACTGGGCGTCCCTGTCTGGACTGGACGCGGGCAGCTGGCACTCGATTCAATACCAGGGCGAACCATTGCCCACTCTCGACAGCGTGGCCCAATTTTGTCTGTCAGGTGGCCACGCGCTGAACATCGAAATCAAGCCCACCCCGGGCACCGAATGGGCCACCGGCGAGGCCGTAGCCCAAAGGGCTCAGCAACTTTGGCAAGGGGCCGCTGCGCCGCCCCTGTTGACGTCCTTTCAAACCGCGGCCCTTGCCGCAGCCCAATCGGCGGCCCCATCATTGCCACGTGGCTTGTTACTCGACACCCTCTGGACAGGCTGGCTAGAACAAGCACTGGCCTTAGATTGCCGCGCAGTGGTCGCTCACTTTTCTCTTTGGAATGAGAGTAATGTGTCAGAGGTGCAACAAGCCGGCTTGCGCTGCCTGAGCTACACCGTGAACGACGAAGCCACCGCTCAACATCTGCTGGACTTAGGCACCGACGGCATCATCACCGATCGGGTGGATTTGTTTCCGCCAGATTGACCCTGAATACGCCAGCAACGTGGGTGAGAAAGCGCCCAAAAGCCAAGCGCACCCTGGGGCTATCGGCGTTTCCAGCCGCGTTGCATGAGCCATTCGCCCGTCGCGCACACCAGCACCAACGCCATGTAAGTGCTCATCTTTCCGTCGTTGCCGTGCACCACCAGTCCCGCAACCAGCACAGAAAAGCCCAACAGGGCGTGCACCCCCATGCGGCGCTTCAATGACCAGCCGCCTGAGCCGATAACCCAGCGACCTGCCCACGGCATCAACAAAGCCATGAACAGGGCGGGCAACACAAAATTGAACAAATGAAGGGTCAACTGCCAGACGGTCATAGGTCTTGAACGGAGAGGGGCAAGTTCTTTGCACCGGGGGCGCCCAACAATTGTGCACCGAAAGTGGGCCGTCCCCAGTGCCCGGGGTGCGCCCCGAAGTGGGCTTTCTATAATCAGCGGATGGCTGTTTGGACCCTGGGCTTGAATCACACCACTGCGCCGCTGGATCTGCGCGGCCGGTTTGCCTTCGCCGTCGACCAACTGGCCCCAGCCTTGCAGGGCTTGCGCTCCAATTTGGCGCTGAACACCGACCAAGCTACCGAAGCGGCGATTTTGTCCACGTGCAACCGGACTGAAATTTATTGTGCCGCCGACCAAGCTGCCACGGCAGATACCTTGCGTTGGCTCGCGCAAACGGGTGGTGTGTCTCCCCAAGAGCTGCAATCTCACACTTATCTTTTAGAAGGCGATGCTGCGGCCAGACACGCCTTCAGAGTGGCCAGTGGACTCGATTCAATGGTGCTGGGAGAGGCCCAGATTTTGGGCCAACTGAAAGACGCGGTCAGAGCCGCCGAACAGGCTGGCGCTTTGGGCAGCACGCTCAACCAACTCTTTCAACGCAGTTTTGCAGTGGCCAAAGAAGTCCGCACCGCCACCGAAATTGGTACCCACTCCATCAGCATGGCTGCCGCCTCGGTGCGGTTAGCGGGTCAGTTGTTTGAAGACCTCAAGGGCATCAAAGTGCTGTTTGTGGGTGCCGGTGAAATGATTGAGCTGGTGGTGACCCACTTTGCGGCCAAGCAACCCAAAGCCATGGCGATTGCCAACCGCAGCTTAGAGCGCGGAGAAAAACTGGCCGGTCGATTCGGCGCCGAAGTCTTGCGCTTGGCCGAATTGCCCGAGCGCTTGCACGAGTTTGATGCCGTTATCAGTTGCACGGCCAGCACGCTGCCTTTGATTGGTCTTGGCGCCGTTGAGCGCGCTTTGAAAAAGCGCAAGCACCGCCCGATGTTCATGGTCGATTTGGCCGTACCACGGGATATTGAGCCCGAAGTCAAAAGCTTGGAAGACGTTTACCTCTACACCGTGGACGACTTGGCCAGTGTGGTGCAGGCGGGACAAGCCCAGCGGCAAGCCGCTGTGGCCGATGCCGAGGTCATCATCGACAGCGGAGTGCAAAGTTTCAGCCATTGGCTGGACCAACGCGATACGGTGCCCCTGATTCAACAATTGCACAGCCAAGCCGACAGCTGGCGTGATGCCGAGCTGGCCCGCGCACGCAAAATGCTGGCCAAAGGCGACGATCCCGATGCCGTACTTGAGTCTTTGGCCAAGGGCCTGACCCAAAAAATGCTGCACGGCGCATTGGCCGAATTGCGCGCTGCCGACCCGACACACCGCGAGCAAACCATGCAAGCGGTGCAACGTCTGTTTTTAAGGCAGGGGCGTTAGCGGTCATCGCCAGCGTCTGTCTGCGGCACACTTTGGTTGACGCAGGCACAGCCCGGCGCTCATTGGAGTGCTGACCTTTTCGGCCACCGCCCTGCCCCTTCTGTTTGCATGAAACCTTTTCTGATCCAACAACTCGAGCGCTATGCGCTGCGGCTCACCGAGCTCGACTTTTTGTTGTCGCGTGAAGACATCATGGCCGACATGAGCCAGTTTCTGAAGTTGTCCCGCGAGCACGCCGAGGTCAGTGCCGTGGCCTCGCGCTTTGCCCGGTTTCAGCAGCGCAATGCCGACCTCTCTGAGGCGCAAGCCATGCTGCAAGATCCCGATTTGCAAGACTTGGCAGCAGAAGAAATCGCCAGCGCACAAGCCGAATTGCAGACCCTCGAAGCCGAGTTGCAGCGCATGTTGCTGCCCAAAGACCCCGATGACGCGCGACCCGCTTTTGTCGAAATTCGGGCGGGCACCGGGGGCGACGAATCAGCCCTTTTTGCCGCCGATTTGCTGCGCATGTACATGCGGTTTGCCGAAAGCTCAGGCTGGAGGTGCGAAATCGTCTCCGAGTCCATGAGCGAGTTGGGTGGCTACAAAGAAGTGGTGGTCCGTGTTGAAGGCGACCAGGTGTACGGCGCACTGAAATTTGAATCGGGTGGCCATCGGGTACAGCGCGTGCCCGCCACCGAAACCCAAGGCCGCATTCACACCAGTGCCTGCACGGTCGCCGTGTTGGCCGAGCCAGATGAAGCCGAAGCCATCAAGATCAACCCCGCTGATTTGCGCATTGACACCTTTCGTGCCAGCGGAGCAGGCGGGCAACACATCAACAAAACCGATTCGGCTGTGCGCATCACGCACTTGCCCACCGGCATCGTGGCCGAATGCCAAGACGGGCGCAGCCAACACAGCAACAAAGCCCAAGCACTCAAAGTGCTGACCGCTCGCATTCAAGAAAAAGAGCGTTCTGAACGCGCCGCCAAAGACGCGGCCGAACGCAAAAGCCTGATTGGCAGCGGCGACCGCTCTGACCGCATCCGCACCTACAACTTCCCACAAGGGCGGCTGACCGACCACCGCATCAACCTGACTTTGTACAAATTGCTGAACATCATGGAGGGCGATCTGCAGGACGTGATCCAGGCCCTGCAAGCCTACGAGGCCGCGCAGCAATTGGCCGCGCTCGAAATTGGAGCCACGGTGTGACAACGGCCGACGCCCAGCCCCAGAACGTAGCGCAATGTCTGAATCAAGCCCACGCTTTGGGTTTGGCACGGGTCGACGCGCAAATCTTGATGCTGCACTGTGTGGGACAAGCCTTGCACAACCGCGCCTGGTTGATAACCCACGACGAAAACCCCTTGACCCCGTCACAACAATCTTCTTGGCAAAAGGCCCTGGCGCGCCGCTTGAAGGGTGAGCCTGTGGCCTACATCACCGGTCAAAAAGATTTTTTCGGCTTAACCCTCAGCGTTGATCCACGCGTGCTGGACCCGCGCCCCGACACCGAGGCCTTGGTCGAGTGGGCACTCGAGCTCTTGCCCGCCGAAAGCCGTCTGCGCGTGCTCGACTTGGGCACCGGCAGCGGCGCAGTGGCACTGGCTTTGCAACACCAGCGCCCCCACTGCGAAGTGAACGCCGTCGATGCCAGCGAAGACGCTCTGCAAGTGGCTCAAGCCAATGCACAGCGCCTGAATCTGCCGGTGCATTTTGTGCACAGCCATTGGATGAACGCCGTGCAAGGTCGGTTTGACCTGATCGTGTCCAACCCGCCCTATGTGGCCGAAGGAGACGTGCATTTGGCGGCACTGGCGCACGAACCTCTTCAGGCCTTGACCAGCGGCCCAGACGGGCTGCAAGACATTGCCCAAATCGTGTCGCAGGCTCCACAGCACCTGAATAAAGGCTGCTGGTTGCTGCTGGAGCACGGCTGGGATCAGGCCCCAGCAGTTCAAAATCTGCTCAGCAAAGCCGGGTTTTTGGGCGTTCAGACCCGCCAAGATCTGGCTGGGGTTGACCGTTGCACCGGCGGGTACTTTGAATCAGAGAGATAATCCAACCCATTCGAAATCGGCACCCTTTGGAGAAAAACCATGAGCGATACCCATCAACGCATTGACGAACTCGTCAAAAACAACGAAATCACCCTGTTCATGAAGGGCAACGCCAGTTTCCCGATGTGCGGTTTTTCGGGCCGCGCCATTCAAATTTTGAAGGCGGTCGGGGTTGACCCCAAAACGGTCAAAACCGTGAACGTGTTGGACGACGCCGAAATTCGCCAAGGCATCAAGGAATACAGCAACTGGCCCACCATTCCGCAGTTGTACGTCAAAGGTGAGTTCATTGGCGGCTCGGACATCATGATGGAGATGTACGAATCTGGCGAACTGCAGCAAGTGATCAACGGCAAAGCCTGATGCAAGGCCCCCAACCCTTGGGGGACTTGAGGTGGGTTGCTCAGCAGTGACCCCATAAAAAAAGCCAGTCAACAGACTGGCTTTTTTGCTTGAGTGGACTTGGCTCAGCGGAATTTCGACTGGGGAACGACTTTCAAGTCGCCGTCCAAAGAGCCAATGTAGGAAGACATGGCTTTCAGTTCGGCGTTGGAGAATTGCTTGGCAATGCCACCCATCACGCCATTGTTGCGACCCCAAGTTGCTTGGTTCTCAACTTTGTAAGACTTGAGGGCCACAAACAAGAAGTCTTTGTGCTGGCCAGCAATTTTGGGGTAGCTGGGGTCAATTGGCTTGGAGAAGTTGTCGCCGTGGCAAGACACACAGGCGCCTTTTTGCAACAGTGCGGCCACTTTGGCGTCAGGCGCCTTGGGGGCCTTGGCCACGGCTTCGGTCTTGCCATGTTGCTCGTAATAAGCGGCCAAATCGGCCATGTCTTGGTCACTCAGGCTGTCCGCAATGCCGCGCATGGTGGGGTGCTTGCGCTCACCTTTTTTGTAGGCATTGAGGGCCGAAACAATGTACTTGGCGTTTTGGCCAGAGATCATGGGCACACGGTAGATCTCAGGAAAACTGGCTTGGTAGCCCTTGATGCCGTGGCAGCCGATGCACATGGCAATCTTCTGCTCTGCAGCTTTGGCATCGCCCTTGATCTCTTGGGCATGGGCGGAAAAAGCGGTCACAGAGGCGACAGCCAAGGCAAACATCGAGGTCAGGAGCTGGTTCATTTTGCTTACACAATCCAATTGATTGATAAAAATCAACTGCGGATTATATCGGGCTGGCCCTCATAATCCTGACAAACTTCTTTCTGTTTTTATGAACGTTTCCCCATGAAATTTCAAGGTACTGAAAACTACGTCGCCACTCAGGACCTGATGCTGGCGGTCAATGCCGCCATCACCCTGAAGCGGCCCTTGTTGGTCAAGGGCGAGCCCGGCACGGGCAAGACCATGTTGGCCGAAGAGGTGGCGCAGTCGCTAGGCTTGCCACTGCTGCAGTGGCACATCAAATCGACCACCAAAGCCCAACAGGGCCTGTATGAATACGATGCCGTCAGCCGATTGCGCGACAGCCAGTTGGGCGACGAAAAGGTCAAAGATATTGAGAATTACATCATCAAAGGGGTGCTCTGGCAGGCGTTCACCTCTGAAGTGCCTGTGGCCATCTTGATCGACGAGATTGACAAGGCCGACATTGAGTTTCCAAACGACTTGCTGCGTGAAATCGACCGCATGGAGTTTTATTGCTACGAAACTCGCCAGCTGATCA
>JBEGTA010000270.1:0-4128 GCA_041179665.1 Pseudomonadota bacterium | reverse complement strand
GCGCTGGTCGCCCGTTTGTTGCATTCTTTGGCGCAGCACCCACAAGCCACGCTGGCCCTCAACACTTCTGTAGCCCAATTGGAGCAAGACGCAGACGGCCGGGTGGTGGCGGTGCACTTGAAAAACAGCCGCGATGTCGCGGGCCACTCGGCGGCGACACCCTCCACCGACACCTCGACCCCGATGTGCCGCGTGCGGGTTAAGCACGGCGTGGTCTTGGCCAGCGGGGGCTTCAACCGCGACCCCGTGGAGCGCGCACAAAAATTGCCCGGCATTCCTGCCGAGTGGTGCCCTGCAGCGCCCGGTCACACGGGCGAAGCCTTGGCGTTGGCGCGGGGCCTCGGGGCGGTGGACGGGCAGGGCGCGCAAAGCCCGGCCTTTTGGGCTCCGGTCTCCTTGCGCGCGCGCGCCGATGGCAGCACCGCGGTCTTTCCTCACTTTGTGATGGACCGGGCCAAGCCCGGCATGATCACCGTCAACCAACGCGGTGAGCGCTTTGTCAACGAGAGCACGTCCTACCATTTGTTTGCTTTGGGCATGCAGTCGGCACCGCAGGCCTCTCCTGCTTATTTGATCGCCGATGCCCAAGCGCTCCGGCGTTACGGCATGGGCATGGTGCGGCCTGGCGGCAAAGGTTTGGGTCCGTTTTTGGCCGATGGTTATTTAACCCAAGGCGCCAATTTGGACGAATTGGCCCAGAAGCTGGGCATCTCCGCCGAGGGCTTGAAGCAGTCGGTGGCCCACAACAATGCCTGTGCCAAAACAGGCGTGGACTCCCAATTTCAGCGTGGCGTCACGGCTTATCAACAGAACATTGGCGATGCCTCGCTGGGCGGGCCGAACCCCAATTTGGGCGAGTTGCGCGAAGCGCCGTTCTACGCCGTCATGCTTTACCCCGGCGACATCGGCGCTGCGCAAGGTCTGCAAACCAACGAACATGCCCAAGTGCTGAATGGCCAAGGCCAAGCGGTGGCCGGTTTGTACGCCGTGGGCAACGACATGAACTCCATCATGGGCGGGGTCTACCCCGCACCAGGCATCACGATTGGCCCCGGTTTGGTGTTCGCCTATCTGGCTGTGCAACACGCCTTGACCCCAGTTCCGGGGCTCAGGTCTAACCCTTGATACGGTCGATTATCGTACGAGCATGAGCGATTATCGAACAAAACAAAGAATGCGCTTGACTTGAGTTATGACTTTGCACACTACATTTTCACCACCTTGCGCTGCATGGAAAAAACGTTTTTTTCAACCCCATGGCCGTTTGAATGGCCTGACGACAACCCAAAGGAGACCTCTGTGAAAGCTACTCTGAAAACCCTCGCCGTTTGTGCCGCCTTGGCCGTGTCGGGCTTGGCTCAAGCTCAAGACATCAAAATTGCCAACATCGTTGAATTGTCAGGTCCAGGCACCACAGCCGGCACCTTGTTCAAAAACGGCGTTGAAATGGCCATCAAAGAAATCAACGCCTCAGGCGGTATCTTGGGCAAGAAAATCAGCTACACCACCGAAGACACCCAGACCAACCCTGGCGTGGCCAAGGGCTTGACCCAAAAGGCGGTGGACAACGATGTCTTCGCCGTTTTTGGTCCTGTGTATTCGGGCTCGATCATGGTTTCGATGGCCGAATCCAAGCGCGGCGAAACGCCCAACTTCACCGGTGGTGAAGCCGCTGCGATCACCGCACAGGGCAACCCCTATGTGTTCCGCACCGCCTTTGGTCAAAGCATTTCTTTCCCCAAACTGGCCAAGTTCATCAACAGCAAAGCCAAGACTTTGGCCATCGTTTATGTGAACAACGACTTCGGCAAAGGGGGTCGTGACACCCTGACCAAATTGCTCGAAGGCACCTCGACCAAAATCGTCGCCGACATCTCCACCGATGCCGGTCAGGTTGACTTTTCTGCGGCCGTCTTGAAAGCCAAGCAAACCGATGCGGACGCGATCTTTGTGTACACCAACGAAGAAGAATCGGCCCGTGCCCTGCGCGAATTCCGCAAGCAAGGCGTGAAGAAAATGCTGATTGGCGAAACCACTTTGACAGGTCAAAAAGTGATCGAGCTGGCTGGTGAATCGGCCAACGGCGCTTTGGCGCACGTCGGTCTGACCGTCGATGCCCCGCAGTTCAAGGCCTTTGGTGCCAAGTACAAAGCCGAATACAAATCAGAGTCTGACCACAACGGCATCAAGGGCTACACCGGCATGTATGTCTTGAAAGCAGCCATTGAGAAGGCCGGAAAAATTGACCGCAAAGCCGCCGCAGCCGCCATTCGCAACAGCTGCTTCAGCGCCAAGCAACACCCTGGCATCTTGATGGATGTGTGCTTTGACGACAAAGGTGACTTGGACCGCGAAAGCTTCTTGGTGGAAGTGAAAAACGGCCAACCTGTCATCAGCGCCACTCTGCCCGCTCTGAACGCGAAGAAGTGATGCGCTTTTGAATCAAAGCGGACTCTTTACTGAGTCCGCTTTTTTTCGGGCCTAGCGGGCATTCAGCCTGCTGCAGCCCGCCCTTGAATGGGCTGCACCCCCTGTTTTCGGAGTTCTCCATGACCGACTTTTTGCAACTATTTTTCAGTGGCCTGGCCACCGGCAGCATTTATGCGCTGGCCGCTTTGGGCTTCACCTTGCTGTGGCAAGCCTCGGGCACGATCAACTTTGCCCAAGGCGAATTCGTGATGCTGCCCGCCTTCATGATGGTGATCCTGTTGGGCTCGGGCTTCTCGCTTTACTACGCCTTCACGCTGACCGTTGTGCTGTCGGTGTTGATCTTGGGATGGATGTTCAAAAAAGGCTTGGTGGATCCGTTGTTCAAGTACGGCATGATGCCGATCGTGGTGGCCACCATCGGCTTGTCGATCGCCATGCGCAACTCGGTTCGTGCGGGATACAGCGCAGAGCCGCACCCCTTCCCACAAGTCTTTCCCGATGTCATTTTTGATGTCTTTGGCGTCACCCTCTCGGCCACCGATGTAGGCACCTTTTTCTTGGCCATGGTCTTGGTGGTGTCCACACAAGCCTTCTTGAACAAAACCGTCACGGGTCGTGCCATGCAGGCCGTGGCACAAAACACCGAAAGTGCTTCGGTTCTGGGCATCAATGTGCCTCGCATGATTTTTTACACTTTTGCCATCAACGCCATCTTGGCCGCAGCGGCAGCTTTGCTGGTGACCCCCACCTACTTGGCCAAGTTCGACATGGGTGAAGGTCTGGGCACCAAGGCTTTCTTTGCGGCCATCATTGGCGGCTTCAACAATTCGCGTGGTGCTTTGTTGGGTGGGTTGATCGTTGGGGTCAGTGAAAACTTGGCCGCGGCCTACATTTCGTCTGCCTACAAAGACGCGGTGGCCTTGGTGATCTTCATGGTCGTGATCTTGTTCAAACCGCAAGGTTTGCTTGGCAAGAAAGTGGAGCGCAAAGTATGAAAAAGCTCAACCTGTTGTTGGCGCTGCTGCTTTTGGCAGCGCTCATCATCGTGCCCAACTTCCTCAAGAACTACGGCATTCACATTTTGACCACTTGGCTGGTCTTCATCATCGCCACCATGGGCCTGAATTTGACGGTGGGTTATGCCGGTCAAAAGTCCTTGGGACACGCCGCCTTTTTTGGCATTGGCGCGTACACCGTGGCGATTTTGCTCAAGGCCGGCTTTAGTTTTTGGTTGGGCTTGCCGTTGGCTGCACTGATCTGTTTTTTCACCGGACTGGCATTGGGTTTTCCGGCCCTTCGGGTGCAAACCATCTATTTGGCCTTTGCCACTTTGGGGTTCAACACCGCATTGTGGTTGGTCATGCGCAACGAGGAGTGGTTGACCGGTGGCACCTATGGCATCAACAACATTGCGCGACCCAGTTTGGGCGGGCTGAGTTTTGATGGCAACTTGGCTTATTTCTACTTGGTCTTGGGCTTCACAGTTGTGCTGGCGTTTTTGCTCTGGGGCCTGTTGAATTCGCCATGGGGCAAGGCCTTCACCGCTTTGCGCGACAACGCGATTCGCGCGGAAAGCCTGGGCATCGACACCCGGGGCTACACCTTGCTCAGCTTTGCGATTGGCGCCGTGTATGCCGGCTTGGCCGGGGGCTTGTACGCCTCGCAAGTGCAGTTCATCGACCCGGCTTTGTTCACCGT
>JBEGTA010000269.1:0-2556 GCA_041179665.1 Pseudomonadota bacterium | reverse complement strand
TGATTATCTCAGGCCGACTGGGGACCCCACGACAACAAGGGCCTCAATGGCTGCGGCCACTGCGGAACATGCCGTGGGTTTTGCGGTTGAGCACCCCTTGCGCAGCCAATTTGTTCATGGACGGGCTGGCGTGGGCATGCGTGATGGCCATGCCCAAGGCGTCGGCGGCATCTTGACGCGGTACCACTGGCAGTTGCAAGAGGCGCTTGACCATCTCTTGCACCTGCGATTTGGCCGCGCGCCCGTGCCCGGTCACCGACTGCTTCATTTGCAAAGCGGTGTACTCGGCCACAGCCAAATCGCAAGACACCAACGCCGTGACACAGCAGCCCCGCGCTTGGCCCAGCAGCAAGGTGGCTTGGGGGTTGACGTTGACAAACACAATTTCGACCGACGCCACATCGGCTTGGTAGCGCGCTTGGATTTCGCGCACACCGTCATAAATGACTTTCAGCCGAGCGGGCAAATTGCCCATTTCGCCGCGCGTGGTCTCGATCACGCCACTGGCCACATATTGCAAACGCGAACCCGTCATGTCCACCACCCCAAAACCGGTGGTCTGTAAGCCCGGGTCGATGCCCAAAATGCGAATTGTGTTGGGGGTCGGCGTGGTCAAAGTACTCATGGCAACACCACATCTCCCATGCGGGCCATGATGGTTTCGGCCCGACTGGCCAAGTAAGCCGATTGCGCCCGTTGCTCAAAGTAGCGCGGGCGCGGCAGCATGACAGCCAAGCGGGCGGCTTCCCAGTCGTTCAGCCGCGCGGCGCTTTTCCTGAAGTAATGCTGTGCGGCCGCCTCGGCCCCAAACACGCCCTCGCCCCACTCCACACTGTTGAGATAAATCTCCAGAATCCGTTTTTTGCTCAAGAACGTTTCCAGGGTGAGCGTGATCACCATTTCTTGGCCTTTGCGCAGCAAGGTGCGCTCACCCGACAAAAACAAATTTTTCGCCAACTGCTGGGTGATGGTCGACCCGCCCACAATTTTGACTGGGGGCAACTTGGCATCGGGCCGGCGCTGGGCGCGCTGCTCAGCCACGGCTTTGGCCTTGGCGTTTTTTTCCCACGCTTTCTCCAAAGACTCCCACCACACGCCGCCATGCTGCGTGAAGACACTGTCTTCAGAGGCGATCACGGCACGCTGCAAACTGGGGGCGATTTGGGTGCGTTCCACCCATTCTTGACGCCAAGGCAATTGGCCTTTCTGCGTCACGATCTGCCAAATTTGGGAGCGTTCAAAGCTGGTCGATTGCGGCGCCAACACGCCCATGCTGGCGATGCGCACCGCAAAAAACAACTGCAACAACAAGCCGGCCAACAGGACCAAAGCCAACCAACGAACCAAAGCGCGCATCAACATCCTTTGCCTAAAAGATCGCCCACTTCGCCCCACACATCAGGGCTCTTGGGGCTCAGCCACCCACATCTGGGTTTCCAAATGACCCTCTTTGAGAAACTGAAACCGAGAGACCACCACCAGTTGTGAGGCCTGCCGCCGCATGTTAGCGCTGAACGCCTCAAATGGTGCGGCACTTTGCACAATCGCCATGGCCCGTTGGTCCAACAGGGGCTGCCCCGAAGATTGCACCACCTCGGTTTTGATGAGCCTGCCGCGCGGATCAACCGAGATCATCATGGTCAGTTGCCCATAGAGTTTTTGTCCCCCCACTTGCGGAAAATTCAAAGTGCCACGGGTTTCGATCGTGCGCCGCAAATGGTCGTAATACAAAGCGTAAATGGCTTCGCGGGTCGCGGGGCTGACGAACCTTTTTTGCGGGCCGGCTTGGGCCTTTTCAATCTGCTGTTCAATGCGCGCCAATTGGCGGGCCAAGGCTTGCTGGCGCTCTTGGCGGGCCTGCCGTTCTGGCGCTTGCAAATGCTCGCCGCTGGTCTCTTGGGCCAAGCTGGCCAGTTCTTGTCGCAACTGGCTGAGCAAGCGCATTTGCTGCCATTTCATGGCATCCAACTGGCGGTTCATGGCCTCCATGTCCGTGCCCTCTTCGTTGGGCGCCGAAGGGGGCAAGGGCGAACTGGCCATGCTTGCCCCAACGGCGTGACCGCCTCCTGCCAGTCGCACTTGGGCCAAAGCCTGTGCGTTTTCAGGTTCGTGGTCACTGCGGGCATTCACCAGCACCACGGCCAAAGCGGTGTTTTCAAAGACCCGTTCAAAACTGCCGGGATCGGCAAAACGCCACGTCATCAAGGCGCCATGCACCAGCACAGAAACCGCCAAGGTCCACCCGAGGGTGTGGTGCTGCCACGTCCATTTCAGCCGAGCGGCAGTGGCCTGGAGTTGGCGCCGATGACCTTCAAGCACCATCACTTTGCGTGCTGTCGTTCAGGTCGACCGCAATGGTCAGTGGGCCGGCGGCCATGGTCTCGTCGTCTTCTGCCTCGTCGGCTTCGTTTTCGGAAGCCGCTGGTGCATCCAAATGCGCGGTCACGGTGCCATGCACATCCAATGCCATCAAATCAACCGCGCCCAATTTCACGCGCACCCGAGCGCCGCGCGCCAAGCCCTGAGCCCCCATGACGCTGAACATGAGCGGCAGTG
>JBEGTA010000268.1:0-3584 GCA_041179665.1 Pseudomonadota bacterium | reverse complement strand
TTGCCGACCCGCGCTTCAGCCAAGTCGCATTAACATCTCTGTCTTTACAAGGGAGGCCCACATGCTTGAGCTTTACATCGGCAATAAAAATTATTCCTCATGGTCCATGCGCCCTTGGGTGCTTTTGCGACAAGCCGGCATTGACTTTCAAGAGGTCATGGTTCGCTTTGACGGTTTCTCTGCCGACTCGGTGTTCAAAACCAAACTGAATGCACTCAACCCTGCGGGCAAGGTGCCGGTGCTGGTGCACGATGGTCTGGCCGTGTGGGATTCTTTGGCCATTGCCGAATATGTCGCAGAGCAGTTTCCAGAAAAGAAGCTGTGGCCCCAAGACCGTGCAGCACGCGCCCGTGCGCGCAGCATCTGCGGCGACATGCACAGCGGATTTACCGGTCTGCGCAGTGCATGCCCGATGAACATCGAGGCCCATTTGCCGCAAGTGGGTGCGCTGGCCATGCGTGACAACGCGGCCTTGCGTGCCGATATGGCGCGTCTGTGCAGCATTTGGAGTGGCCTGCTCGCAGAACACGGCGGTCCCCTGCTGTTTGGCGACTTCAGTGTGGCCGATGCCTACTTTGCACCGGTGGTCATGCGGCTGAAAACCTATGCCCTGCCTGTGCCGGCCGATGTTGCGGCCTATATGGACCGCGTGTGCGCCTTGCCTGGCGTCAAAGACTGGATGGCGGGGGCCTTGGCCGAAAAAGACTTCATTGACTTTGAAGAGCCTTTCCGACTTCACCGGTGAACGTCAGCATGGGTGTTTATGTGGTGGGTGGCGCGGTGCGGGATGCCCTCATGGGGCTGCCCGTCAACGACCGCGATTGGGTGGTGGTGGGCAGCACCCCTGAAGCCATGACAGCGCAGGGCTATGTGCCTGTGGGCAAAGACTTTCCCGTTTTTTTGCACCCGCAATCGCGTGAAGAATTCGCACTGGCGCGCACCGAGCGAAAAACGGCAAGGGGTTACAAAGGCTTTGCTGTTCAGGCCGCGCCCGATGTGACGCTGGAAGAAGACTTGGCGCGGCGCGACTTGACCCTGAATGCCATGGCTGTGCCCGAAGCACTGGCGCACGACTCGGTCAGCGATTGGCAGCGCCACATCGTGGATCCTTATGGCGGACAAGCCGACTTGCGAGCCAAAGTGCTGCGCCATGTGACCGGGGCCTTTGCCGAAGATCCTGTGCGCATCTTGCGGTTGGCGCGGTTTGCAGCGCGGCTCCCTGATTTTTCGGTGGCTCCCGAGACAATGACACTCATGCGCCAGATGGTCGAGGACGGCGAAGTTGACCATTTGGTGCCCGAGCGCGTTTGGCAAGAATTGGCCAAGGGTTTGATGGCTGAGAAACCTTCGCGCATGTTTGAGGTGTTGCGCTCGTGTGGCGCGCTGCAGGTGTTGTTGCCCGAGTTGGACCGACTCTGGGGCGTGCCACAGCGCGCCGACTATCACCCCGAAGTGGACACCGGTGCGCACATGGTGTTGGTGCTGGACATGTGTGCTCAGCTGCAAACGCCCTTGCCTGTGCGCGTGGCAGCACTGCTGCATGACTTGGGCAAAGGCACCACCCCGGCGGATGTACTGCCACGGCACATTGGCCATGAGGGCCGCAGTGTGAAACTGCTGCAACAAGTCTGTGGCCGATTGCGCGTGCCAAGCGACTGCAAAGAACTGGCCGAGGTGGTGGCGCGTGAACACGGCAATATCCACCGCAGCGCTGACCTGAACCCAGACGGCGTGATGCGACTGCTGGAACGTTGCGATGCCTTGAGGCAAGCCGATCGATTTGCGCTCATCTTGCAAGCTTGTGAATGTGACGCACGGGGTCGATTGGGCTATGCCGAACGGGATTACCCACAAGGCCAGCGATTGCGCCAAGCCCAACAAGCTGCTTTGGCTGTTGACACCGCCCCCATTGCCAAGGCGGCAACAGAGCAAGGCCTCAAAGGCACACAAATTGGCGCGCACATTGCAGCAGCCCGAACCGAAGCCATCGCTCAGTGCTTATCGCGGTGGAATGCGTGAGGTCACAACCCGCTCAGAGGTGTGAGCGTGTCCAATCGGCGATGTCGGCTGCGGTGCGAAATGCGCCGGCTTGGCGCGCGACCTCTTGGCCATTCACAAACAAGGCCAAAGTCGGAATGCTGCGAATGTGAAAACGCGCGGCGATGGCTTGTTCGTCTTCGGTGTTGAGTTTGGCCACCCGCACTCGGGGCTCGAGCAGCCCAGCAGCTTGTTCGAACGCTGGGGCCATCATGCGGCAGGGGCCGCACCAAGGGGCCCAAAAGTCGACCAGCACAGGGATATGGCTGCGGCCAATGTGCTTGTCAAAGCTGGCCGCATCGAGTGTCAAGGGGTGTTGCTCAAACAGGGCTTGGTGGCAATGGCCGCAGTTGGGGCCTTGCCCCATGTCGGCCTCACGCACCCGGTTGGTGGTGTGGCAATGTGGGCAAACAATGTGCAATGCGTCAGATGAAGTGGCCATGAAATCCCCCGTGTTGCTTCACTTGGGGGTCATGTTCTGCGATTCAAGTGCCGGAGGCATTGACGCAGATGAACGCAAAAATCAACGGGTGGGTGGACGGCGTGGGGCCATCGGCGCACGGCCAGCCAAGTGACGGAAGCTGATGCGGCCTTTGCTCAGATCGTAAGGTGAGAGCTCAAGCGTTACACGGTCACCCGCCAAAATGCGAATGTGGTTTTTGCGCATCTTGCCGGCCGAATAGGCAATCAATTGGTGGCCATTGTCCAAGGTCACACGAAAACGTGTGTCGGGCAAAACTTCGTTCACCACGCCCATCAGTTCAATCAGTTCTTCTTTAGCCATTTAAAACGTCTTTCTCAAAGCAGGATCGGTTTGGCCGTCTGGCGCTCAACCCACAACAAGCCTTCATTGAGGGCATATTGGTTGGCAGCATCTGGCGTTGCAAATTCAGGCACAAATCGCATCACACGGTCGGTGCTGGCGCTGCCGCGGCCACTGGCTACGGAAACTTGAGCCCCGAATGCCCCGTTGGGCAACGCCCGGGAGCACGGTTGAATTCTGAATTTTCCCATGGAGATGGGTTGGTGTGAACAGTTGTGTTGTGTCATTTATTTTAACTAACGGGGTCTTGCCGCTTTGTTTGCCTCTTAGGAAGACGCTGCGGCGAAGTTCTTGGCATGCCCTGGTGCCAAAAAAATATGCCCCCGATGTGCCAACCCGGAGGTCGGCCACTGAACATCACCGTGCAGAGGTGCGTCAAAAAGGAAGCCAAAAATCGTCTGAAACCAGCGCAAATTAAGCGTGGCGGTCGATGTGCACAGTGGAGGACAAGACTGGCATCCCTCTGCCGGGATGCGCTATCGGCTCAGAAAGAGCGAGAAGGCATAAGTCGCCAATGGCGTGCCGCACTGTAACACGTTCAAGGTGGTCGCCTTTTTGAGAACCTTACACCTCACAACCAATGTGCAATTGCGGCCGCCAGCATGCTGAGCAGCAAGGTGCTGGTGATGGGGATGAACCACTCACGCCCAAACAGGCGAAAACGAAAGTCGCCCGGCAAGCGCCCAAAGCCCAGTTTTTGCAGCCACGGCTGAAGGCCACTGAA
>JBEGTA010000267.1:0-4105 GCA_041179665.1 Pseudomonadota bacterium | reverse complement strand
AGCGCTTCCAGGGCCTCACGTGAGCGTGGCACTTGCCCTTGGTGTTGCTCGACCAAAATTTGGCAGGTGGCCATCAGGTGCTTGGCTTTGCTGCGGTACAGGCCAATCGTTTTGATGTACGACTCCAAGCCTTCCAGCCCCAAATCGAGCACTTTTTGCGGGGTTCCGGCCACAGGAAATAACTTGCGGGTGGCTTTGTTCACCCCCACATCGGTGGCTTGGGCCGACAGCAACACGGCGGCCAACAACTCAAACACGCTGGTGTACTCCAGCTCGGTGACCGGCAGGGGGTTGGCGGCTTTCAGCGTGGCGAAGAAGGATTCAATCTGTGCGGGTTTCATGGGCAATTCGGAAGTTGGCAAAATGACGGCCAAGTCAACACGGGAAGATACACCATGCCTTTGCAGTTTGCAGACCGCCTGAACAACGTCGAAACCTCCGCCATCCGCGAACTGTTCAAGTTGCTGGGCAAACCCGGCATCATCAGTTTTGCAGGCGGGTTTCCGGACAGCGCCATGTTCGATGTGGAGGGCATTCGCGAAGCCAGCAACGCCGCGCTCAACCTAGACCCCGGTGCGGCTTTGCAATACGGCGCCACCGAAGGCTTTGGTCCGCTGCGCGAACAATTGGCGCAATTCATGGCGCAAAAAGGCGTCTCCGACGTCACCCCTGATCAATTGATTGTGACCACGGGCAGCCAGCAAGCACTCGATCTGATTGGCAAAACCATGATCAGCCCGGGTGACAAAGTGATTGTTGAGGGGCCCACCTTTTTGGCCACCATCCAGTGCTTTCGCTTGTACGGGGCTGAGCTCATCAGCGCCCCGGTCGACGGACAAGGCGTGGACACCGACGCGTTGGAAAAACTCATGGCGGAACACAAGCCGAAATTTGTCTATCTGATTCCCACCTTCGGCAACCCCAGCGGTGCGCTAATGAGTGCTGAGCGCCGCCAACGCGTGTTGGAACTGGCGGTGAAACACCAAACCCTGATCGTGGAAGACGACCCGTATGGTGATTTGTATTTTGGCGAAGCGCCGCCCCCCAGCTTGCTGGCCATGAGCCGCCAAGTGCCGGGCAGCCGCGAGTGGTTGGTGCACTGCGGATCGCTGTCGAAAGTGCTGTCCCCAGGCCTGCGCGTGGGCTGGATGATTGCCCCAGCAGACTTGCTGGCCAAAGCCACGATGTGCAAGCAATTCAGCGATGCTCACACCAGCACGTTTGCGCAAGCCACCGCGGCTCACTATTTGAAAGCGGGGCGCATGCCCGCCACCCTTGACCAAGTGCGCAAGGTCTATGCCCAGCGCGCTAAAACCATGGGCAATGCCTTGCGCCGCGAATTGGGCGCAGCGGTCGAGTTCGTGCAGCCCAAAGGTGGCTTGTTTGTGTGGGCGCGCTTAACGGGCGCGGGGGGCAAGGTGGCCGATGGCAACGTCTATGCCAAGCGAGCCATTGAACAAGGCGTGGCCTTTGTGCCCGGAACGCCGTTCTTTTGCGCCCATCCTGATGCGGCCACGTTCCGCCTCAGTTTTGCCACCGTGGGCGAAGACAAAATCCTTGAAGGTGTGTCGCGTTTGGCCAAAGCGCTCTGAGCCATGGCTGAACCTACTGAGCTGTGCATCAACGTCGAAGGCACCGACGTCTGGTTGCAGGGGCAGGGCGATGAAGTCATTTTGATGCTGCACGGCTGGCCCGATACCCGCGCCTTGTGGGACGGCACCGTGGCCGCTTTGCAAGACCGCGCCACCTGTGCCCGCTTCACTTTGCCCGGCTTTGAGTCTGGCCCTGCAACCACCAGCTTGGACGCCATGTGTGAGTTGTTGCAAAAAATCGTGCTGCGCATCAGCCCCGATCGTCCTGTGACATTGATGTTGCACGACTGGGGTTGCATGTTTGGCTATCAATTTGCATTGCGCCATCCGCACAGGGTGGCCAGAGTGGTGGCGGTGGATGTGGGCGACCACAACTCAGGGGCCTTGCTGCGCAGTTGGGGCGTCAAGGCCAAGTGCGCGGTTATGGGTTACCAAATGTGGCTGGCCCTGGCCTGGAAAATCGGCGGCAACTTGGGCACGCGCATGACCCGCGCCATGGCCCGGTGGTTGCGCTGCCCCACAGCGGGCGAGCACATCACCCACCGCATGAACTACCCCTATGCCATGCAATGGTTTGGAACAGCCGGGGGCCTCCAACATGCCGCGCCAGTCGATTTGCCCATGCCGCTGTTGTATGTGTATGGCGAACGCAAACCCTTCATGTTCCATTCGGCCAAATGGCTTGCCAAAGTGGCCGCCAAGCCCGGCAATGCGGTGCTGGGTTTGCCTTGCGGCCACTGGGTCATGGTCTCGCGCCAAGAGGCGTTTGTGGCCTGCGTGCGAGCGTGGCTAGACGCCCCATCACCGGAAGTCGTGCGTGCATGAAACCTGACGATTTAGTCAAACTGGTCACCACGCCCATGCCCTATGGCAAACACAAGGGCATGTTGATTGCGGATTTACCCGGCAATTACCTCAACTGGTTTGCCCGTGAAGGGTTTCCTAAAGGCGAGGTGGGGCAGTTGTTGCGACTGATGCAAGAGATTGACCATAACGGGCTGAGTGATTTGCTCAAGCCCTTGCGTCAAGGCCAGGCTCAAAAACGCAAACCTTAACCCCAAATTCAAGGGTCGACCCTATTTCCAGTGTCAACCCAAATTCAAGCGTTAACTCAAATTCAAACGCATCCCAAACACCAACTTCACATCGGTTTTTACACCTCAATGAGCGAGTGCTGGTGTTTGTTGTTAGCTGCTAGCGGTTAGTGGTTCTTGGGCGAGCTTAAGCGGTGACGACTTCCAACAAGCGGTCCAAGCCACCCGAGTTGATGGCCACCATGGCTTGTGCGCGAACGGTGGGTTTGGCGTGGTAGGCCACCGACAGGCCAGAGACGCCCATCATTGGCAAATCGTTGGCGCCGTCGCCCACGGCAATGCATTGTTGCGGCTCGATGCCCATGAGGCTGGCGAGTTCGAGCACAGTGCGGCGTTTTTCAAGGCCATCGCAGGTGTCGCCCCAGCTTTGCATGACCAATTGGCCGGTCAGCGTGTTGTCCACCACTTCGAGTTGGTTCGAGCGGGCAAAGTCGATGTGGAGACGCTCTTTCACGCGGTTGGCAAAAAAGGTGAAGCCACCCGAAACCAGCAACACTTTGAGGCCGGCTTTGTGGCAAGCCGAAATCAATTCGGCAGCCCCGGGGTTGATCTTCAGGCGTTCGTTGTATACCCGCGTCATGTCGTCCAAAGTCACGCCTTTCAACAAAGCCAAGCGGCGACGCAGGCTTTCTTTGAAATCGGTGATTTCTCCGCGCATGGCGGCCTCGGTGATGGCCGCCACTTCGGCTTTGCGCCCCACTGCATCGGCAATTTCATCGATGCACTCAATGTTGATGAGGGTCGAGTCCATGTCAAAAGCGATCAGCTTGAACTGAGACAGTGACAAGGGCGCGGTGAAGCCCTGAATGGCAAGGCCGGGGGCAAATTCGGTGGCAGTGGTCATGTGAAAAAAACAGATCAAAAAATGGGACGGTATGGGAGGTCAATCAAATTTGGGAGGCTTCAGGCAAGTGCTGCATCGGTGGTTGGCTTGCCCAAACTGCGCAACACATCGCGCACCATTTGCGCACGCATTTTGGGGTCAGGCAGCTCACGCTCAATGCGGATTTTGTCATTGCCCGCCAGTTTGATGTGCTTGTTTTTCTGAATCAAACCGATGATCGCCATCGGGTCCACGGGCGGGTTGGGCTTGAAGGTGATTTGAATCACGCCCGGCGCAGCATCCACTTTGATCACGCCATAAGGCTGCGTGAGCACCCGCAGGCGGTGCACATCCACCAAGTTTTGCGTTTGCGGTGGCAACTTGCCAAAGCGGTCGACCAACTCTTCGAGCAAGGCATCGATCTGATCGGTGTTTTTGGCTGTGGCCAGTTTTTTGTAAAAGCTGAGGCGCAAATGCACGTCGCCGCAATAGTCGTTGGGCAACAGGGCAGGGGCATGCAGATTGATGTCGGTGGTGACCGACAGCGGGCTGAGCAAGTCGGGTTCTTTGCCGGCCTTGAGGCTGCGCACCGCTTC
>JBEGTA010000266.1:0-3153 GCA_041179665.1 Pseudomonadota bacterium | reverse complement strand
CTCGCGCCCCGCACTGTTTGCAAGGTCACGGTGTCGAAGCGCTTAAATCGAAAGCGAAAGTCCCACGTCAAAAAGGCCTGCGAGCCATCGACCACTTGGGTTGTGACCACGAAGTGGGGTTGCTCCAGCGCCACGTACATGTGGTGAAAAATGCGCTCAATTTCTACCAACCCTTTGACTTCGTTGAAGGGGTCTTTGAAGGTGGCCTGCGCATCGTAAAGATCGCCCAAACGCGACACACTGTCGGGTGACAGCGTTTCAAAAAATATCGCGAGTTGCTGGGTGGCTTGACGGGTGTTCATGGTGTTTGTTTTGGGCAATGGTGGGGCGGATCACAGGCCGGTGAATTTGCGCACCAACGGAAAATACAAGCGGTAGGGCAACAAGCGCAGCAACTTCAGCCAAAACGTGAAACGCTTCGGGAAATGGATATCAAATTCGCCTCGCGCCCAACCCTTGAGCATTTCGCTGGCCGCTTGTGCCGGGCTGATAAGCGCAGGCATGGTGAACTCGTTTTGCGCGGTCAGGGGCGTAGCCACAAAACCGGGGTTGACCACACTCACCCCAATGCCGTGGTCTTGCAAATCCAAATACAAGGTTTCGGCCAAATGCGTCAACGCTGCTTTGGTCGGGCCATAGGCCAAGCCATTGGGCAGACCGCGCCATCCGGCAACGCTGCTGAGCACGCTGATGTGCCCGCTTTGACGAGCCAACATGCTGGGCAAGACCGCGCTGATCACCTGCAAAGCCCCTTGGTAATTGACGGTGTCGTGTTGCAACAAGTTTTGCAAGTCGATGTCCGTGGCGCGTTGCGCCTTGTAGTAGCCCGCGGCATACACCACCAAATCGATCGGGCCTTGCGCCAACAAAGCCCGGGCAGTGGCCTTCACTTGCTCGGGGTCGCTCACATCCATTTCTTGCCACTGCACACCGGCATCTTTGGCGGCCCAGTCTTTGACGCCTTGGGGCTTGCGGGCCGAGACCACCACCTGCGCGCCGGCCGCTCGCAAAGCCTCGGCGCAGGCCAAGCCAATGCCAGTCGATGCACCGACCAACCAAACCCGTCGGCCCGACCACTCGGTCATCGGCGCGTTCAGTTGCAACCAACCGCGCGCCTGGGCCTTCGAGGACGAGGCCTTTGACGTGGTAGGCCCCACTTTGGGAATCGCCGGATCGGCCACCACCGTGGCCGCCACCGTGGCCGCTCCGGTTGTCACCAAGTGCGCATCGGTCACAGGGCGGTTCATGTAGCCCCCCCAGCCCGAGGTGCCAGCAAAGCTGTTTTCTGCGATGTCTTTTGAGTTGTTTGCAGAGATGTCTTTTGAACTGTCAGTGGTGTGCGGCGTGTGAACGACAGCGTCACTTCACCCAACTGCACGCCCCATTTGCTCATGGTGGCTTTGTTCAGCATGACGCGGTCATCCATCAGGTACATCCAGTCGTCAAAGTCGACATGCCAAACACGGCCATCCACCGGCAAGGCCATGGTGTAAGTCCAGCGAAACGCGTTGCCGCTGACTTGCCCCTTGGCCTCGCCCACCACATCGTCGGCGCGTCCGGTGTATTGGCCGTTGGGGCCCGCCTTGAGCTTCCAAACACGCCGCTGCTGGGTGCCATCGGAGTACACAAAGGCTTCGTCCAACACGCCTTCGTCGCCGTTCCATGTGCAATCCATGACCACGGTGAACCGCTTGACCACTTGGCCACTGCGGTCGGTGAAGACGCCCCAGGCATCAATCGTGCCGTTGAAATAGGTGCGCAAATCCAAGACGGGTTTTTCTTGCGCATAACTTTGCACTTGGGGTCCAGCACAACTGGCCAACCAAGGGGTTGCGGCCACCACCGACCAAGTGGCCATGCGGGTCAAAGCGGTACGTCGAGCGATAGAAGTCATGTTGGCGTTCCGTTGCGAAGTTGTGAAGAAAGCGGGCGCATCAGCCCCATATACAAAGCCAGCCCTGCCAGCAATTTCAGTAAGCAGGGCAGCAGACCATACGCCAAACCCAACGCCAGCACGGCCTCGGGGTCTTGCTGTCCCGGGGCATAGCCCCACAGGCCCAGCAATGGCAATGACAAACCGGCGGCCAAGGCCAAATTCAGTTTGGTGGCCAAGTTCCACCAGCCCATGAAAGCGCCGTCCGAGCGTCCACGCTCGCCACACCGGTCTATCAACTGGTTGAGCAAGGCACCAGGCACCGTCAGGTCGGCCCCCAAGGCGATGCCCGACAAAGCGCACACCACCAAAAACGCAGTGCTGTCGCCTTGTCCCAACAGGCTCACACTCATGAACGCCAGCACCGACAACACCATGCCTGTTGCCCAGGTGCGCAACAAGCCGATGCGGTCGATCACCTTGAGCCACAACGGAAACGACAAAGCCCCCGTCGCAAAATAAACACCCAAAAACAGAGGCTCCATGGCCTTGGGCGCTTGCAAACGGTCTTGCACAAAAAACAGCACCAAGGTGGCGGGCACCGCACTGGCCAGGCCGTTCATCATGAAGACCGCCAACAAACGCCGAAACTCGGCATGCTTCCACGGCTGCCAAAGGCTGCCGTTGGCATGTTCTTGGGTCTGCAGCAACGGCAACACCTGTGCTTGGAGGGCAGTGCGTTGCCAAGTCCACAAACCCAGCACCAACAACGCCACCAACAATGCGGTCGTCCAACCCCAGCCCCAAAAGGCGGGCAGGGCCGAGGCCAATAACACGCCCACCAGTGCAAAGCCTTCACGCCATGCCACCCATCGGCTTTGTGCCAAACCGCCGCCGCCTTGTCGCGCCGCCCAAGCTTGATGCAAGATGCCCAAGCCGCTGTAGGCCAGATGGCTGAGCGTAAGGGCCGCCGCGACCCAGACCAGCAAGCCGCCCGAGGACAACGTGGCCGCCGGTGGAAAAAACAAAGCCGCAAACCCCAAAGCCACCGCCATGGCCAGCAGCACCGCCGCCCACCACACAGCGCGCCAAGAGTGTCGGTACAAGCGATCCCCCCAGCGCCCAAGCCAAGGGTCGACCAGCGCATCAATGCTGCGGCTGAACAACAGCACAGCGCCCAAGGCCGCCAAAGGCACCGCATATTGCTGCGCATAAACATTCGGCAAATGCACATACACCGGCAAGGCGACAAAAGCCAAAGGCAAGCCCAACACGCCATA
>JBEGTA010000265.1:0-4165 GCA_041179665.1 Pseudomonadota bacterium | reverse complement strand
GGTGATCAAGGCAGGAATGCTGCCTCGGATGGGGCGAAATTCGGTGGTCATGTCAGGCGTTTCTGAACAGAAAAAACCCATTCTAACGACTGCAAGCCCGGTTTACAGAGTGGGCACCGCGCCAATGTCACACGATGTGTCCAGAAAATTCGCAAGCGCTGTCAGTTCACTGACAAAGGAAAGCGCAAGGGCGTCGCACTGGCCACCGGTTTGACGGCCACGATGCGTTGCACAAAACGATCCGGTGCGCTTGCAAAGCCGTCTTCGTAGGCAATGGTGCGCAGGCCTTGGGTGGCTTGCAGCAACTCGCCCGGTTGCAGCAAAAAGTCGGGCCGTGACGGCTTGCCCACGCTTTCGTTGCCCGCTGCAAATGTTTCATAAATGAGCAGCCCGCCGGGGGCCACCGACTGCAACAAGGTGGGCCACAAGGGGCGCCAGAGGTAGTGGGTGACCACCAGACAGTCAAAGGTTTGACCCACGAAAGGCCATGGCCCGTTTTCAATGTCTGCACAGGTCACCTCGCCATAGGCTTGGGCCAGCGTCACCGCTTCGGGATGACGGTCAACCCCTTGCACGGTGTGCCCTTGAGCCGCCAGCCAGCGCATGTGCCGGCCAGCGCCACACGCCACATCGAGCACGCGACTGGGGCGGGGAATCAAATGCGCCCAGCGTTGCAGCCAAGCGGAGGGTTTTTCGGTGCCGTGCATGGGGTTCCATCCCTTCAGAAACATGCCCACAACTGCTCCGCCAGCATGACGGCCACTTCGGGTTTGGCATAGAGCCAAAAAGTGAGCCCCAGCGCAGCCGAGACGGCCAACAAAATGGTGGTCTTAGAGGTCATGCGGCTTTGGGGGACATGCGTTGAATCGGGCTTTCTTTGACCGGCAAATTGACCAAGGCAGCAAAGATGCCCAAGGCGATGGCCAGGTACCAAACGATGTCATAACTGCCGGTTTTGTCATACAAATAACCGCCCAGCCACACCCCCATGAACGAACCGATTTGGTGGCTAAAAAAGATGAATCCGCTCAACATGGACAAGTGCGAGATGCCAAATATTTGGGCCACCGCCGCGTTGGTGGGGGGCACGGTGGACAACCACAGCAGGCCCATCACGGACGAGAAGATGTAAACACTGGTGGGCGACAGGGGCACCAGCAAAAACAGGACGATGGCCACAGACCGAGCGGCATAAATAAAAGCCAAGATCTTTTTCTTGGCCATTTTTTGACCCAAGGTGCCGGCAATGTAGGTGCCGAACACATTGAACAGACCGATCAGTGCCAAAGCGTAGCTGGCCACTTGAGCCGGCAGACCGTGGTCTTTGAGGTAACTGGGCATGTGTACGCCAATGAACACCACCTGAAAACCGCACACAAAATAACCCGCCATCAGCAGTTGAAAGCTGGGGTATTGAAAGGCTTCTTTCAGGGCTTGGGCAATGGTTTGGTCGCGTTGCACCGGGCCGCTGGCATTCAATGCCGGCTCGCGCAGGCCCCAAGCCAAAGGCACGATCAAGAGGGTGGCCGCCGCCAAAATCATCAGGGCTTCTTGCCAGCCAAAGTGGGCAATCAGCAGACCCTCAATCGGGACCATCAAAAACTGGCCAAAACTGCCGGCAGCAGCCGCCACGCCCATGGCCCAAGAGCGTCGTTCTGCGGGAACGTTGCGGCCAATCACGCCATAAATCACGGCGTAGGTGGTGCCCGCTTGCGCCGTGCCAATGATGACCCCGGTGAACAAGGCAAAAACCCAAGGGTCTGTGGCCCAAGCCATGCCCAGCAGGCCCACTCCATAGACCACGGCGCCCAGCGCAATGACCCTGAAGGCGCCAAACCGGTCGGCCATCATGCCGGCAAAAATGCCCATAAACCCCCA
Source organism: Pseudomonadota bacterium (assembly GCA_041179665.1). Lineage (GTDB taxonomy): Bacteria > Pseudomonadota > Gammaproteobacteria > Burkholderiales > Burkholderiaceae_C > Limnohabitans_A. The sequence goes on along the minus strand of JBEGTA010000265.1, from coordinate 2,287 downwards.
GGACAGATTTTGCACGGCCATGGCAAAGCCAAATTCTTGGCGGCCCCAACCTTGGGCTTGGGTCAAGGGTTGCAACCATAGACCAAAACCATGCCGAATACCCATGGACAAGGTCACGATGGCGGCACCGCAGACCAGCACCTGAAAGAGAGAAAGGGGTTTGTGTTGCATGGCTGCACTTTAACCAATCTGTACTCGCCGCGCGGTCACCCAAATGCCTCGACACTGCCCAGTCGACCCTCAAACCACTGTTTTTGTATCCAGTAACCGGCCACAAATCCCACTACAATCCGCCACCATGGCCACCCAATCTACTGTCAAAACATCCAACGAGTACTCCGAAGGCTCCATCCGCGTCTTGAAGGGCCTGGAGCCCGTCAAGCAACGCCCGGGCATGTACACCCGCACCGACAACCCCCTGCACATCATTCAAGAAGTGCTGGACAACGCCGCCGACGAAGCGCTGGCGGGGTACGGTAAAAAAATCAAAGTCACCTTGCACGCCGACGGCTCGGTCAGCATCGAGGACGACGGGCGGGGCATTCCATTTGGCTTGCACCCCGAAGAAAACGCGCCCGTGATCGAGTTGGTCTTCACACGACTGCACGCCGGCGGCAAGTTCGACAAGGGCAAAGGCGGGGCCTACAGTTTTTCGGGTGGCTTGCACGGGGTCGGGGTCAGTGTGACCAATGCCTTGTCCAAACGCCTTGAAGCCACCAGCTACCGCGAAGGCAAAGTGGCCACGCTGGTGTTCTCGGGCGGCGATGTGACCGAGCCACTGGTGGCCCGCGCTGCAGGCGAGGGCGACCGCAAACAAGGCACCACCGTGCGGGCCTGGCCCGATGCCAAATATTTTGAGTCGAGCGCCCTGCCCATGCACGAGCTGACGCACTTGCTGCGCAGCAAAGCCGTGCTGATGCCGGGCGTGACGGTGACTTTGGTGAACGAAAAAACCAAAGAAACCCAGCAGTGGCAATACAAGGCCGGCTTGCGCGATTACCTCACGCAAACCCTGACGGGTGACCCCGTGATTCCTTTGTTTGAAGGCGAAGGTTTTGCCGATGCCAACCACGACAGTTTTGCCGAAGGTGAGGGCGCCTCATGGGCTGTGGCCTTTACTGAAGACGGTGCGCCGGTGCGCGAAAGCTATGTCAACCTGATCCCCACCAGCGCAGGGGGCACCCACGACAGCGGATTGCGAGACGGTTTGTTCACCGCCGTCAAAAGCTTCATTGAGCTGCATGGCCTGTTGCCCAAGGGTGTGAAGTTGATGCCCGAAGACGTGTTTGCTCGCGCCAGTTATGTCTTGTCGGCCAAAGTGCTCGACCCGCAGTTTCAGGGCCAAATCAAAGAACGCCTGAACTCGCGCGATGCTGTGCGCTTGGTCTCTAACTTTGTGCGCCCGGCTTTGGAGTTGTGGCTGAACGAGCACGTGGACTACGGCAAAAAACTGGCCGAGTTGGCCATCAAAGCCGCTCAGTCGCGCCAAAAGGCAGGCCAAAAAGTTGAAAAGCGCAAGAGCTCGGGCGTGGCGGTGCTGCCCGGCAAGCTGACCGACTGCGAAAGCCGCGACATTGCCCACAACGAAGTGTTTTTGGTGGAGGGTGACTCGGCCGGTGGCAGCGCCAAAATGGGCCGCAACAAAGAGTGCCAGGCCATCTTGCCGTTGCGCGGCAAGGTGCTGAACACCTGGGAAGTGGACCGCGACCGCCTGTTTGCGAACAACGAGATTCACGATATTTCGGTGGCCATTGGCGTCGATCCGCATGGCCCGAATGACTCGCCCGACATGAGCAATTTGCGCTACGGCAAGGTGTGTATCTTGTCCGATGCGGATGTGGACGGCTCACACATTCAGGTGTTGTTGCTGACCTTGTTCTTCCGCCACTTCCCCAAGCTGATCGAGGCCGGTCACTTGTATGTGGCACGTCCGCCTTTGTTCCGGGTCGATGCGCCTGCGCGCGGTAAAAAGCCCGCCTCCAAAGCCTATGCGCTGGACGAAGGTGAGCTGACCGCCATCATCGACAAACTGCGCAAAGACGGCGTGAAAGAGGGCGGCTGGAGCATCAGCCGATTCAAGGGCTTGGGCGAGATGAGCGCCGAACAGTTGTGGGACACCACGCTCAACCCCGACACGCGCCGCCTGTTGCCCATCGAGTTGGGCCCCTTGGACAACGCCGGCACTGAAAACCTGATGATGCAGCTCATGGGCAAAGGCGAGGCCGCGGCCCGCCGCGAACTGATGGAACTGCATGGCGACAGCATCGAGATCGATGTCTGAGCCACA
>JBEGTA010000264.1:0-4436 GCA_041179665.1 Pseudomonadota bacterium | reverse complement strand
TCTTTGCGCTGCACCGAGCCCGAATAAATGTCTTGCGCCAATTGCGCTTTTCTCTCTTGCAACGCCAACATCCGCTCTTCAATGGTGCCTTGCGCCACCAGCTTGAGCACCCAGACTTTTTTGGTTTGCCCGATGCGGTGAGCACGGTCAGTCGCTTGGTTTTCAACCGCCGGGTTCCACCAAGGGTCATAGTGGATGACCGTGTCGGCTTGCGGCAAATTCAGGCCAACGCCACCCGCTTTGAGGCTGATCAAGAACAAGGGCACTTCGCCACTGGTGAACTTGTCAATCAGCGCATCGCGGTTTTTACTTTGCCCCGTGAGCTTGACCCAAGGGATGCCCAATCGCGGCAACTCTTGCTCGATCAAGCCCAGCATTTCGGTGAACTGTGAGAACAGCAAAATCTTGCGCCCTTCAGCCACCATTTCGGGCAGCATGTCGAGCAACTGGGCCAATTTGGCCGACTGCGTGACTTGGCTGGCTGAGCTGAGTTTCAGCAAACGCGGGTCACAGCAAACCTGTCGCAATTTCAGCAGGGCATCCAAAATCGTGATCTGCGACCGGGCCAAACCTTGTGCATGCAGGGCTTCACGAACCGTTTTTTCCATGCCCAAGCGAATGGTTTCGTACAAATCCGCCTGCTGGCCTTCCAATGGAACCGGCATCAGGGTTTCGATTTTGGGCGGCAACTCGCTGGCCACCAGGTCTTTCGTGCGGCGCAACATGAAGGGGGTGACTCTGGCCCTCAACAAAGCCATTTTTTCGGCACTGCCTTGCCGCTCAATAGGCGTGCGAAAGAGCTCGGTGAATCGGCGTTGGCTACCCAAAAAGCCCGGCATCAAAAAGTGAAACTGACTCCACAGCTCACCCAAGTGGTTCTCAATGGGGGTGCCCGACAGGCAGAGCCGGTGGACGGAAGGAATTTCGGAGACGACTTGCGCTGCATGGGTCTGGGCGTTTTTGATGTTTTGCGCTTCGTCAAGCACCAACACCTGCCAAGGCACTTGCATCCACAACGCACTGTCGCGCGACAACAAAGAATAGGCGGTGATGACCACATCAAATTGGCAAAGCGCTTCTGCCGTGTCGTGGCGTGACAAGCCATGGTGCACGTGGGTGCGCAGTTCTGGACAAAAACGTTGCGCTTCACGCTGCCAATTGCCGAGCAAGCTGACCGGTGCAACGATCAAGGCGGGTTGCGTCAAACGACCGGCTTGTTTCTCGACCAAGATGTGCGCCAAGGTCTGCAAGGTTTTACCCAAGCCCATGTCGTCCGCCAAGATACCGGCCAGCCGGTGTTGCCGCAAAAACTGCAGCCAGTTCAAGCCTTGCTGCTGGTAGGGACGCAAAGTGGCTTGCAGCCCGGTGGGCACAGGCACAGATGGCAGGGGTTGCTCCCCTCGCATGTGTTGCACCAAACTCAAAAGGCTTTGCGCGCCCTGCCAAACCGCCCCCTCGCCCAAAGCCACCGCACTGCGCAGGGCTTCCAGGCGAGACAAACGCAAACTGTCGCCTTGCCAATCGTGTCCGCGCTCACCGTGCAGCTCCATCAGCATGACCAGCCACGGTTTGATGGGCGCCGTGGGTAACTTGATGTAGCCCGGCCCCTTCAGGTCAGGCAAATACAGATGGCTGGGCAACGGTGCTGCCAAATCAGGTTGGCCGTCTTCGCTCAAGTCGTTTGACAGGCCTCCTGCTCGAGAGATGGCCTTCAAAATTTCAGGCACCCAAGGCAAGATGTTCACCCTTTCACCGTCGATGCTCATGCCCAGCGACAAATCAAACCAAGGTGAAGTGTCGTCAGTGCCCGACTCGGTGTGTTGGCCTTGCAAACGCACTTGCACGTCCTCAGCCAGACGCAGCCAATGCGCCAGTCCGTCATGGCCGGTCACTTCAAAACCAGCTTGGCGCAACTCGGCAAAATCCGATTCCAACCAATCGAGCCAACGGTCTTGACCATCCGATCCGGGCATGCCCAACAGGTTGTCGTCCCAAATCACCAGGCCCAAATCATCGAGCGATTCCCAGAGAGATTGCTCAGCCTGCAAATCACGCAACAACATGCGCTGTTGCGGTGCTTGGCCCACCACCACACGCGCATGGGGCTGCGACCAATAGGCGGTGATGTCTTGGTATTGAAATTTCAATTCCACCTGAAACAAGCCTTGTTCGCTGCGCAGGTGCGCCGGCGTCACTCGCAACTGCAACACGCCCATCGGGGTCACACCGCGCAATTCGGGCAACTGGTCGATCACGGGTGGCAGCGGCAAATGGCCCATGACATCCATCAGGGGTTGTTGCAACTTGAGCGCCACCCGCTCTGGCACTACCGGTGCTTGACTGAGCAAGAGCAAGTGTTCAGCACTGAGCCCTTGGGTGTCCATGCGACCGCAAACGCCCTGTGCCGGGTGCACATACAAAGGCGGCTCGTTCAGGCCGTGCAGCACGCCCGGCTGCGGGGTGGTCAATTGCAATTGCCAGCCTTCTGGCGCGTGGCCTTGGGCTGCAACCGATTGCCAACTGACGTTGAATGGCAAGGCCATGTCGCTCCAGACCAAGGGCTTCAGCGTTTTGCCGTCCTCCCACATCAAGCGGCCAGTTTGGCTGCACAGGCGCAACAACACTTCGGCCGCCGCCCCTTGCAGCTTCACGGAACTTTGAAACCCATAAGAGCTGAAACTGTTGGTCGGTGGGCAAGCCTTCATCAAGTCAAAAATGCCCTGCTCGCCAGGAGCGCAAGAGCGCCAAATGGGGTCGTTGGGCAAAGCTTGGCTGACGACTTTCTTGACCTTGGCCCATTCGCCGTTGGGCTTGGCCACCGCTTGCTTGATGGTGAGATGAAAAATCGGCCTGTGGCCCAAGGTGGCGGCCGAAAGGCAATACAAAAAATGCTCATGCGCTTGCCCCGGCAATACAAATCCCGTCGGGGCATCGGCCATTTGCAAACGGTTGAGCCAATCTCGCACTTGGAACTCGGCCTGTTGTAGCGCGCGCTCTTGCCGCACCTGCTGTTGTTGCTCGGTATCGACCCCCTCGTCGTTGTCGGACAGCAAGGCGTCGCGCAAAGTCTCGCCCTGCATGGCCACCAAAATGCCCAAGGCGGCGGCATGCTTGCACATGCGGCCTGCAGGACAGGTGCATTGGGTTCGCCATGCTTGCAAGTTGCGTCCTTCGGACACGCGCACATGGGCAGTCACGCGGTAAGGCTCTTGCAGCGAGCCGAGCACTTGGGCTTCGGCCCGCCAGTCATCGCCATCGGGGCTCATTTGCGCCGACAAGACCTCGTTTTTGAGGTACAGCGCGGTGCCTTTGGCCCACGAATTGGAGTCAAAGTAAAAAGCCAGCTGTGAGGGCGGAAACCACTGATCAGACATCGCAGCAACCTACCCGACAGCCATAGATCAAGCGACCCATTTGCGCGCGTTTTGCCACACACGCATCCAAGGGCTGCTGGCATGAAGGCCGCCAGTTTGGCTGAGGTCGGTCCAGCTCATTTGAACGTTGCGGAAGACTCGCTCAGGGTGCGGCATCATGGCGGTGAATCGGCCATCGGCGGTGGTCACGGCGGTCAAACCTCCCGCACTGCCGTTCGGGTTGAACGGGTATTGCTCGGTGGCCGCACCGGTGTTGTCAACAAAGCGCATGGCGGCCAAGGCTTTTGTTGCATGGCCACGGTGTTTGAAGTTGGCATAACCCTCGCCATGGGCTACGGCAATGGGCAACCGGCTGCCGGCCATGCCTTGCAAGAACAAACTGGGTGACTCCAGCACTTCCACCATCGACAGGCGCGCCTCAAAGCGTTCGCTCTGGTTGGTGGTGAAGCGCGGCCAGTGCTCGGCGCCAGGAATGATGTCGGCCAGCTCGGCAAACATCTGGCAACCGTTGCACACGCCCAAACCAAAAGTGTCTTGGCGTGCGAAAAAGTCTTGAAATTGTCCAGACAACAACGGGTTGAAGGTGATGCTGCGAGCCCAGCCGATGCCTGCACCCAGTGTGTCGCCATAACTGAAACCACCGCATGCCACCAAGCCTTTGAAATCGGCCAAGTGGGCACGACCGGACTGCAAGTCGGTCATGTGCACATCGTGCGATTCAAAACCAGCAGCGTGGAACGCGTAGGCCATCTCGACATGCGAGTTCACCCCCTGCTCTCGCAGGATGGCGACTTTGGGGCGCGTGAGATTCAAAAAGGGCGCAGCCACATTGACTGCAGGATCAAAACTGAGCGCCACATGCAGGCCCGGATCGTCTGCACGGCCAGCGGCGGCGTGTTCGGCATCAGCGCACGCCGGGTTGTCCCGTTGCTGGCAAATCTTCCAGCTCACGCTGTCCCAAACTTGGTGCAGGTCTTCCAGCTTGGCTGCAAAAACTTCTTTGGTGTCGCGCCAAATGCTCAGCTCGCCAACGCCTTTGGTGATGGTGGCGTGCGCAGGCCG
>JBEGTA010000263.1:0-8926 GCA_041179665.1 Pseudomonadota bacterium | reverse complement strand
GCTTTGCGCGAAAAACTGTTGCAGCAAGCGGGTTGGCAACAAGCCAGCGAAGGCTTGTTCATTGCGCGCGAGCGCCATGTGCAGGCTTTGCGCCAAGTGCAAGAGCACCTGCAAACCGCTGATGCGCATTTGGCGGCGCATGCGCAAAACCTGGACTTGTTGGCCGAAGAATTGCGGCTGGGTCAAAACGCGCTGAACGAAATCACGGGCGAGTTCAGCGCCGACGATTTGCTGGGTGTGATTTTTTCCAGCTTCTGTATCGGCAAATAAGCGCTTCAACCGCGCAACAGTTTCTCTTCAGCCACGGCCAAGGTTTGCGCTTTGCCAGACAGCACCAAGGTGTCGCCCGACTGCAATTCGGTGGCCTCGGTCACGCTCTCCGATTGGCCATGCGCGCGGCGCAAGTTGACCACCCGCACGCCCATGGCATGAAACGCCAAATCTTTGACTTTTTTGCCCAGCCAAGGTGACGCCAAGGGCAAGCTCACCGTGGTCAAGCGTTCGTGGTCAATCTCGTCCAACGTGTCGTCGTCGGCACCATGAAAGTAGCCCCGCAACAGGTTGTAGCGGGCATCGCGCTGCTCTTGCACGATGCGAATCACCCGGCGCATGGGCACACCCACCAGCGCCAGCGCATGGCTGGCCAACATGAGTGAGCCCTCTAAGGCCTCAGGCACCACTTCGGTGGCGCCAGCGAGTTGCAGTTTTTCAAGGTCCAAGTCGTCTTGCGTGCGCACAATCACGGGCACCTGCGGGGCATGGCTGTGGGCATGGTCCAGCACCTTCATGGCAGCCGGCACGTCGAGGTAAGTGATGACCACGGCACTGGCCCGCGCCAGACCCGCGGCCATGAGCGACTGCAGCCGGCCTGCGTCGCCAAAGACCACCGAGTCACCCGCCGCCGCCGCCTGCCGAACGCGGTCGGGATCGAGGTCGAGCGCCATGTAGGGGATGTTTTCTTTTTCGAGCATGCGGGCCAAGTTTTGGCCGCAACGTCCATAGCCACAAATGATGACGTGCTTGCTGGTGTTAATCGACTTGCGGGCGATCGTGGTCATTTGCAACGACTGTTGCAGCCACTCACTGGCCACCACCTTCATGACAATGGTGTTGCTGTGCATGATGATGAAGGGCGTCGCCAACATGGACAACACCATGCTTGCCAACACCGGGTTGAGCAAGACGGGGGGAATCAAGTCATTTTGTGAGCCGAGTGTCAGCAACACAAAACCAAATTCGCCCGCCTGCGCCAGATACAAACCAGTGCGCAACGAGACCCCGTTGGGCGCGCCCGTCAGCTTGGCCAATATCGTCACCAGCACCAATTTGAACAACACCGGCAATGTGGTCAACAGCAGCACCAAGGGCCACTTTTCAATCACGATGTGCCAGTCGAGCATCATGCCGATGGTGATGAAAAACAGCCCCAGCAAAACATCGTGGAAGGGCCGGATGTCCAACTCCACTTGGTGTTTGTATTCGGTCTCAGAGATCAACATGCCAGCAATGAAGGCGCCAAGCGCCAAGCTCAATCCGGCCAACTCGGTGATCCAGGCCAAGCCCAGTGTCACCAGTAGCAGGTTCAGCACAAACAACTCTTCGCTCTTGCGCCGCGCCACCAAGGTCAGCCACCAGCGCATGGCGCGCTGCCCTCCGGTCATGAGCAAAGTGATCAGCACGGTGGCCTTGGCCGCCGCCAGCAGCAAGGCCGAAAACAGTTCGTCGGCCGGCGCACTCAGGGCCGGAATCATCACGATCAAGGGCACTACAGCCAAATCTTGAAACAACAACACGCCCACCACCCGCTTGCCGTGTTCTGACTCGAGCTCCAGCCGGTCGGCCAGCAACTTGATGACAATGGCCGTGCTGCTCATGGCCATGGCGCTCGACAAAGCCAAGGCGGTTTGCCACTCCATCTTCCAGAGGGTCGGGGCCAGCGTCGCCAAGAACAAAGACAACGCCGTGACGATGACCAAAGTCAGCACCACTTGCAGAAAGCCCAAGCCAAAAACATGCTGGCGCATCGAGCGCAGTTTGGGCAAGTTGAATTCAAGCCCGATCACAAACATCAAGAACACCACCCCAAACTCGGCCAAGTGTTTCACCCCATCTGAGTTTTGCGCCAGCGCCAGCGCGTTGGGGCCAATGACCACGCCCACGGCCAAATAGCCCAACATGGGCGGCAACTTGAGCATGCGGCAGCCCACCACCCCCAACACGGCGGCCAGCAAATACAGCAGGGTCAACTCCAATGCGCTCATGCTTCGATAGTAACAAGCCGTTGTGAAATTTTTGTGGTTTCAGGCCATTCACCCAGTCTATGAAGGTCAGGGGTTGGGCCAAACATGCCCAGACAACTTCCCTCTAGTTCATACCCGACAACATGCCCGACAACATGCCCGACAACATGCCCGATAAAATGCCCTCATGCCCGCCCAAACCACCCACACCCTGCAATTGGCTCGCGAGACGCTCGACATCGAAGCCTCAGCCCTTTTGAAAATCAAATCGCGCTTGGATGACCGATTTGTGCAGGCCGTCAACATGGTGCTGAATGCCAAGGGCCGCGTGGTGGTCACCGGCATGGGCAAAAGTGGCCACATTGGCCGCAAAATTGCTGCCACCCTCGCCTCCACCGGCAGCCCCGCCATGTTTGTGCACCCGGGCGAGGCGAGCCACGGCGATCTGGGCATGATCCAAGCGATCGATGTGGTGTTGGCCATCTCCAACAGTGGTGAGAGCGATGAGTTGGTGGCCATCTTGCCGGTGCTCAAGCGCTTGGGCGTGCCACTGATTGCCATGACCGGCGGACTTCAATCTTCATTGGCGCAGCATGCCGATGTGGTGCTCGATTGCTCGGTTGAAAAAGAAGCCTGCCCCCTCAATTTGGCCCCCACCGCCAGCACCACCGCCCAACTCGCCATGGGCGATGCACTGGCCGTCACTTTGCTGGATGCACGGGGCTTCAAGCCCGAAGACTTTGCCCGCTCACACCCCGGTGGCTCACTGGGACGCCGCCTCTTGACGCATGTGGCCGACGTCATGCGCAAGGGCGACGCCGTGCCCCAGGTGACGCCCGATGTGGCCTTCACCACGCTGATGCGCGAGATGAGCCAAAAGGGTCTGGGCGCCTCTGCCGTGGTGGAAGCGCAAGGCCAAGTGCTGGGCATTTTCACTGACGGCGATTTGCGCCGTTTGGTTGAAAACGGTGCTGACCTGCGCCAGCTGACGGCCCGCGATGTGATGCACCCCAACCCACGCACCATTCGCGTGGACGCACTGGCTGTCGAGGCCGCCGAGCTGATGGAGCAATGCCGCATCACCAGCCTGCTGGTGGTTGACGAGGCCGGTGGCCTGTGCGGCGCGCTCAACACCAACGACCTGATGAGGGCTAAAGTGATCTGATATGAAACCCTTGACCCCCGCCCTGCATTTCCCGCCTGAACTGTTGCTGCAAGCGCAAGGCATTCGGGTGGCCTTTTTTGATGTGGACGGTGTGCTGACCGACGGTGGCCTGTATTTTTCTGAAGCAGGCGAAACGCTGAAACGCTTCCACACACTCGACGGACAAGGGCTCAAACTGTTGCAACAAGCCGGCATCACGCCGGTGGTCATCACGGGCAGAGACTCACCCGCCTTGCGTGTGCGGCTGCAGGCCTTGGGCATTGCGCATGCGCGCTTTGGCACCGAAGACAAGCGTCCCGCTGCTGAAGCGTTTTTACAAGCGTTGGGTTTGTCTTGGGAACACGCCGCCGCCATCGGCGATGACTGGCCCGACTTGCCGGTGATGCAACGCGTGGCCTTTGCCTGTGCGCCCGCCAATGGCCACGCCCAAGCCAAAGCCGTGGCCCACCACGTGACCAGCGAGCGCGGAGGCGAGGGCGCTGCGCGCGCTTTTTGCGATGTGTTGTTGGTGGCCAGTGGCCACTACAGCCGCCTGTTGTCTCAATTGAACAAGCCCATAGACCCCGCCCCACCTGGACCATCGGGGCCATCGGCATGAGCCTGCTGCGCCACCTGCTCGACCGGCTGAGCACTTATTTGCCATTGATCGTGATGGCCTTGCTCGCCTCGGCCAGTTGGTGGTTGGTCAGAAGCGTGCCCACCCTGATGGCGCCTGCCACGCAAAAACCGGTGCGGCAAGAACCCGATTACCGCTTGTCAAATTTTTCTGCCAAAACATTTGACGCCTCAGGCCGCTTGACCCGTGAAATCAGTGGTGACAAAGCGCAGCACTATCCGGCGAGCGAAGAAATGCACATTGCACAGGTGCGAATTTTTGCGGCCAACGACCAAGGCAGCACCATGAACGCCCGCGCACAACAAGGCGTTGCCACAGACGACGGCAAAAAAGTCACCTTGATCGGCGATGCGATGGCTGTACGGGCCGCCTTTAACACCAACCCCAGAATCGAGCTCAGAAGCGATCGCTTGGTCGCCTTGCCTGAAGAAGACCGCTTGCTGTCCGATGACCCTGTGCGCATCGTGCGAGACCGCGATGTCTTCACGGCGGCCAGCATGGACTTCAACAGCAACACCGGCTTTTATGACTTGCGTGGCCGTGTGCGAGGCACGCTGGCGCCTAAATCGGCAGCATTGCGGCCCACTTCTGCGCCTGCATCTTCACCTTCATCTTCGCCCGCATCTTCGTCCGCATCACCGCCGGCTTCATCGCAAGCAAAACCACAAGCCAAAACCCCATCCAAGCCCTGAGCATCTTGAGCCGCCCACCTTGCAATAGCGAATAGCGCGGGCAACGGACACAAAAAAGCCCTGCAGAGCAGGGCTTCGTCAGATTCAAGGGCACCCTGATGAAAGGTGCCCGGGGCGTGAATCAGTAACCGCCGCCTTCACGGCCACCACCGTAGCCGCCACCGCCTTCGCGACGACCACCACCAGCGCCACCGCGTGGGCCAGCGCCGTAGGGGCTACGGAAACCACCGCCGCCGCCTTCGCCACCACCGTAGCCGCCACCGCCTTCACGGCGACCGCCACCGTAGCCACCGCCGCCGCCTTCGCGACCGCCGCCGTAACCACCACCACCTTCACGGCCACCACCATAGCCGCCACCGCCTTCGCGACGACCGCCACCGTAACCACCGCCGCCGCCAAAGCCGCCGCCACCGGTGCGGGGAGGACGCGCTTCCATGGGACGGGCTTCGTTGACGACCACGTTACGACCGCCCAAAGGCTGACCGTTCATGCCGTTGATGGCAGCTTGCGCTTCTTCGTCGCTGCCCATCTCCACAAAACCGAAGCCTTTGGAACGGCCAGTGTCACGCTCCATCATGACTTTGGCGCTGGTCACAGCACCAAATTCACCAAAAGCTTGTTCCAGATCGCCGTCGCGAACCGAGTAAGGCAGGTTGCCGACGTAAAGTTTGTTGCCCATGAAAGGGACTCCTCAAAACACAGAGATAAAAGCGATGTAGCTCCGAAAACGCATTCAACAAACCTGAAAACTACGGAAGGAAAGCGAAACTGATCTGGTCACCGCAGACATGACTTCGCTGCTTCTGACAGTGAAGTCTGGCAATTATGAGTGATAAAACTGTGAAAAACACAAGCCAAAAGCCCTGCAAGCCCCACGGAATGTGCTTTCCAGCTCAAAACTGTTGTTTTACCAACTCACTTCGCGATCGGGTGTAGCGCTGATTTTGTGCACCGAAAGATCGGCGCCGTCGTACTCTTCTTCGGGGCTGAGCTTCAAACCGATGGTCACTTTCAGGATGCCGTAGACCGCCACACCCCCCAGCAACGCCCAAGCCACGCCCAGTGCCGTGCCCAACAATTGCGCCGTCAGGTTGACGCCGCCCAAGCCGCCAAGCGATTGCGCGCCAAAAATACCGGCGGCAATGCCACCCCACGCGCCGCAAATGCCGTGCAAGGGCCAAACACCCAAAACATCGTCAATCTTCCACTTGTTTTGGGTCAGGGTGAACATCACGACAAACAGGCCACCGGCCACAGCGCCCACCACCAGCGCACCAAACGGGTGCATCAGGTCAGAGCCGGCGCACACCGCCACCAAGCCGGCCAAGGGGCCGTTGTGCACAAAGCCGGGGTCGTTTTTGCCCAGCACCAGCGCCACCAATGTGCCGCCCACCATGGCCATCAACGAGTTCACGGCAACCAGGCCCGAAATTTTGTCCAATGTTTGGGCGCTCATCACGTTGAAGCCAAACCAGCCGACGATCAAAATCCACGAGCCCAAAGCCAAAAAGGGAATGCTGGATGGCGGATGGGCCGACACCACGCCATCTTTGCGGTAGCGGTTGTAACGCGCACCCAACAAAATCACGGCGGGCAATGCAATCCAACCGCCCATCGCATGCACCACCACCGAGCCGGCAAAGTCATGAAACTCATCGCCGGTCAGGGCTTTGATCCAAGCTTGAACGCCAAAGTGCTGATTCCAAACAATGCCTTCAAAGAAGGGATAAATAAAACCCACAATGACGGCCGTGGCAATCAGTTGCGGCCAAAACTTGGCGCGCTCGGCAATGCCGCCCGAAATGATGGCAGGGATGGCCGCAGCAAATGTCAGCAGAAAGAAGAATTTAACGAGGTCATAGCCATTTTTAGCGGCCATTTGCTCTGCACCGACAAAAAAGGTGGTGCCATAGGCCACGCTGTAACCGACCACAAAATAGACCACGGTGGAGACTGAAAAATCGACCAAGATCTTCACCAACGCGTTCACCTGGTTCTTTTTGCGGACTGTGCCCAGCTCCAAGAACGCGAAACCCGCGTGCATGGCCAAGACCATGATCCCGCCCAACAAAATAAATAGCGCATCCGCGCCCTGTTTCAGTGCTTCCATAGCCATCTCAAGAGGTTTTATGAATTAATTTGGTGCATAAACAGCCCAAATCCGATTTTTGCACCAAAGAAAAGCAAGAAGCACGCCCAAATTGATGCGCGTCATCACAGACCGCTGAAGTCCTCCATTAAGATAGCTTTTTTACCTTTGCTTGGCACATTCACATGGAAGCCTTCCTCGTCTCCACCGGCATCGTGGCATTGGCCGAGATGGGCGACAAAACCCAACTCTTGTCGCTGGTGCTGGCCGCGCGTTTTCGCAAACCTTGGCCCATCGTGTTGGGCATTTTGGTGGCCACACTGGCCAACCACGGGTTAGCGGGCGCCTTGGGCAGTTGGATCACTTCACTTCTGGGCCCCGATGTGTTGCGCTGGGTGCTGGGCGGCTCGTTTTTGGCTATGGCCGTGTGGATGCTGATTCCCGACAAACTGGACGACGAAGACGACAACGATGCGCCCCGCATGGGCGTGTTTTTGACCACCGTGGTGGCTTTCTTTTTGGCGGAGATGGGCGACAAAACCCAGATCGCTACCGTCATGCTGGCCGCTCAATACAACGCTTGGTTCATGGTGGTGGCCGGCACCACACTGGGCATGATGCTGGCCAACGCGCCGGTGGTGTGGTTGGGCGATGCCATCACCCGCCGCGTGCCTTTGCGCTTGGTGCACCTGATCTCGGCGGGCATCTTTGCCGTGCTGGGCGCGGTGGCATTGCTGGGCGTGGGCTGGGGCTGATTTATACTGGCGGCGCGCCGATTTGCTCCAGCTTGCGGGCGCAGGAATCTCACAGATCCCAAAATACAGCTAAAGAGGTAGATCCAACCCGGTATCGCTTCTTGAGCGTTATCGGGTTTTTTCATTTGCACCATGAAGTTGATTGCCACGCCAGAGTCGATGACCTTTGAAGCCGCCTTGCCCTTGCAAAGCGGTGCGTCTATTCGTGGCTACTCGCTCAGCTACGAAACCTACGGCACGCTGAACGCCGATAAGTCCAACGCGGTGCTGATTTGCCACGCACTGAATGCATCGCACCACGTGGCAGGCGTCTACGCCGACCAGCCGCAAAACGTGGGCTGGTGGGACAACATGATCGGGCCCGGCAAGCCCTTGGACACCGACCGATTTTTTGTCATTGGCGTGAACAACTTGGGCTCTTGCTTTGGCTCGACCGGCCCGATGCACACCCACCCCGACACTGGCCGTGTGTACGGCGCCGATTTTCCGGTGGTCACGGTTGAAGACTGGGTCAATGCGCAAGCCCGTTTGCTGGACGCGCTGGGCATTGAACAACTGGCCGCGGTGATGGGCGGCAGTCTGGGCGGCATGCAAGCCCTGAGCTGGACACTGCAATACCCCGAGCGCGTGAAACACGCGGTGGTGGTGGCCAGTGCGCCCAACCTGAACGCCGAAAACATTGCCTTCAACGAAGTGGCGCGACGCGCCATCGTGACCGACCCTGATTTTCATAACGGCCATTTTTATGCGCAAGGCGTGGTGCCCAAACGCGGGCTGCGCATTGCCCGCATGATTGGTCACATCACGTACTTGAGCGACGATGTGATGAACGAAAAGTTTGGCCGCCAACTGCGCGAAGCCGTCACACACAACGCCACCGGCTACAAATATTCCACGCAAGAAGTGGAGTTTCAAATCGAAAGCTACCTGCGCTACCAAGGTGACAAGTTCAGCGAATACTTTGACGCCAATACTTATTTGTTGATCACCCGTGCGCTCGACTACTTTGACCCGGCACGGGCCTTTGGCGGCAATTTGTCTGCGGCATTGGCCCGCGCCAGTTGCAAATTTTTGCTCATCAGCTTCACCACGGACTGGCGTTTTTCGCCGGCCCGTAGCCGCGAAATGGTGAACGCCTTGTTGGACAACCGCCGCGATGTCAGCTACGCCGAAATCGATGCGCCGCATGGCCACGACGCCTTTTTGCTGGACGATCCGCGTTACTTGAATGTGGTTCGCTCTTACTTTGACAACATGGCCAAGGCCTTGACCGGTGGAGGTGCCGCATGAGCGACCCCTTGATCATGCAAGCCATTGCCCGCCTGGTGCCGCAGGGCGCCCGTGTGCTCGACTTGGGCTGCGGCGATGG
>JBEGTA010000262.1:0-5449 GCA_041179665.1 Pseudomonadota bacterium | reverse complement strand
GTGATCCAACGCGCGCTCAGCAGCACCTGAACCAAGGAACCCCCATGAGCAGCAAAATTTCACTCTCGCGCTACTTGGTCGAACAGCAAAGAGACAAGGGCCACATTCCAGCAGACTTGCGACTGCTGTTGGAAGTGGTGGCTCGCGCCTGCAAGAGCATCAGCCACGCCGTCAACAAGGGTGCGCTGGGCGGCGTTTTGGGCAGTGCCGAAAGCGAAAACGTGCAAGGTGAGGTTCAGAAAAAGCTCGACATCATCGCCAACGAAGTGCTGCTCGAAGCCAATGAATGGGGCGGCCACTTGGCGGCCATGGCGTCAGAAGAAATGGATAGCATTTATGTGGTGCCCAACCGTTATCCGCAAGGCGAATACCTGTTGATGTTTGACCCACTGGACGGCTCATCCAACATCGATGTCAACGTCAGCATTGGCACCATCTTCAGTGTGTTGAAAAAACCCGACGAAAGTCTCGGCGTCACCGAACAAGACTTTTTGCAACCCGGCCAACAGCAAGTGGCTGCGGGGTATTGCATTTACGGCCCACAAACCACGCTGGTACTGACGGTGGGCGATGGTGTGGCCATGTTCACGCTCGACCGTGAGCAGGGCTCGTTTGTGTTGACACAAGAAAATGTCCAAGTGCCCGCCGACACCAAAGAATTTGCAATCAACATGAGCAATATGCGCCACTGGGCTGATCCCGTGCGGCGCTACATTGACGAATGCCTGCAAGGTCGTGAAGGCCCACGGGGCAAAGACTTCAACATGCGCTGGATCGCCAGCATGGTGGCCGATGTGCACCGCATTCTGACCCGGGGTGGGGTGTTCATGTACCCCTGGGACAAACGCGAACCCCACAAAGCAGGCAAGCTGCGGCTGCTTTATGAAGCCAACCCCATGAGCTGGCTGATTGAGCAAGCCGGCGGCGCAGCCACCAACGGCCAGCAGCGCATCCTTGATTTGCAACCCAGCCACCTGCACGAACGTGTCAGCGTGGTGCTGGGCTCACGCAACGAAGTTGAACGTCTGACGCAATACCACGTCAATCCTTAAAGAAAAAACCCTGCCCAAAGTTGGCAGGGTTTTTTAATTACGCGTCAGTTGCGGCTGGCAACTCGGCATCATCCGGCAAGCCGGCTGAGCCATGGCCCTGCCCCGACACCACCACACGCAAAGTTTCACGCAGCATTTTCTTCTCGGGCAAACTCAAAGCGCGAGCCAAACGTTGACGCATGCGCAACAACAATTGACGGTCGACTTCTTGCGGAATGCCACGGCTGATTTGCAACGCGTCACGCAAGTCTTCACGCAGGTCTTCGGGTTCGTCGCTCCACCAAGCGGTGATGACCTCGTGCATGGACTTGCGCAGCTCTTCCACATCTTCGACCGCCAAGCCCATGCCCGTGGGCAATTTGCCTTGCAGCATGTCTGCCAACGCTTGCGAGTTAACAACCACACGCCGGTCGCCTTGCGCCAGCAAACGGGCCCAACCCGGATCGGTGCGCACCATTTGGGGCATGTTGCGGGCTGACTCATCGGCCAACAAATGCACACTCAAACCGCTCAGTTGCGCCTCATCGATGGTGGCTAAAAAACGCTCATCGTCACTGGCCACCAACACATGGTCACACGCATGGTGCTCGGCCAATTGTTTCAAGTCGTGGCCCAATGAGCGCAGCAACGAAGCGCCACCATCGGCATCATGCGTTTGCACCAAGCGCACGATTTGATCGTCAATGATGAGTCCGTCCGAACGGTCGCTGTACCAATAAATGCGCCGCAGATCCACATCCAGGCCGGCATGCGCCAGCGCTTGCGACAACAAACTCAGCAAGCCTTGGCGGTTCACGGACTCCCCCGTCGCCCCCATCGCGCCTTGTTGGGCCATCCAGATCAAAAAACGGCCATCAATCAAGGCCATGCAGGTCCCCGATCGGTGCTCGCCAAATCGACGGTCAGGAGAGTTGCTTTGAGCAAAATAATCACGCTTCATGGTGTCTACCTATAGAAATAAAAATAGCGCTGCTAAAGAGTGCAGCGTGACCTATTTTAAGGGGCGGCAGCGCCTGTGTCGGTTATAAATACCCACTGTGTCCAGCCCACCGAATTTTGACCCCCGAACTGTTCCCTTCTGGCGTATCGACGACGATATGCCCGCCGTGCCATGGGCGCATTTGAGGCCCGAGGCGCTCAAAGCCAGATTCGAGAAGCCCCCAATTTGGGAGCCTGAAGTGGTGCGTGAAAAGACCTTCACAACGCGAGCGCCGGCACAAGCAGCGGTGCTGGTGCCGATCGTTTTGCGCGGGTCTGATTTTTCCGAATCCACGGTGTTGCTGACCCAAAGGGCCGACCACATGTCGACCCACTCCGGTCAAATCGCTTTTCCAGGCGGCAAAGTCGATGCCCAAGATGCCAACCACCATGCCGCTGCCCTGCGAGAAGCGCAAGAAGAAGTCGGCTTGCATCCGCAACACATCCAAATCATTGGGGAGTTGCCCGTTTACATCACGGGCAGCGCGTTTTGGGTCACCCCTGTCATCGCTTTGGTGTCCCCCGACTTTGAGGTGCAAGCCAATCCCGCAGAGGTGCAAGATGTCTTTGAGGTCCCCCTCACTTTTTTGATGAACCCCGCCCATCACCGCCGCCATGCTTTTGAATGGCAAGGGGCCCAGCGAGAATGGTTTTCGATGCCTTACCAAGAAAGTCGTGTCGACGCGCATGGCCAAACCGAGCAGGTGGAACGATTTATTTGGGGCGCAACTGCCGCTATGCTTCGCAACTTGTATCGCCTGTTAGTGGTCAACCCCGCTCAGTGAGGACACCATGAGTTTTTTTGCAATCCTATTGGCCTTGGTCCTCGAGCAGGCGCGACCGCTGCCGGCCGTGAATGTGATCTACACCACCGTTGAGCGCTGGGTCGCTTGGGTGGCTCGCACGCTGGATGCCGGCATCCGACACCAAGCTTGGATCACTTGGGGCATCACGGTGATTGGCCCAGCCTTGGTGGCCATGGTGGTGCATTGGTCGCTTGAATTGAGCTTGGGTTGGCTTTTTGCCGTTTTCTGGCATGTGGCTTTGCTCTACATCACTTTGGGCTTTCGACAATTCAGCCATCACTTCACCGCCATACGAGAAGCGTTAGAGAACGGTGAAGAATCCAAGGCCCGCGAATTGTTAGCCGAATGGCAACAGACGCAAGTGGGTCAAATCCCCCGCAGTGAGATCGTGCGGCACGTGATCGAATATTCCATGATTGCCGCGCATCGGCATGTGTTTGGAGTCTTCTTTTGGTACGCCGCGCTGTCCATCGTGGGGTTGGGCCCCGTTGGCGCTGTGGTGTACCGACTGACCGAATATGCTCAACGGCGCTGGCAAAGGCCCAACGACGATGGCTCAGTGACCAGTGAAGAACTGCAGTCTGTGGCCTGTAAAGCCTGGCAAACACTGGACTGGTTGCCATCGCGCATGACCGCACTGGGTTTTGCCATTGTGGGCAGCTTCGAAGATGCCATGGACGGTTGGCGCAACCATGCCCAAAACTTTCCTGAAGACAATGACGGCGTGATTTTGGCAGCCACGGCTGGCGCCATCAACATCCGCTTGGGTGGCGCCCCCTTGAAGGCCCCGACCGAAGAGGGCCAAGCAAGCGACAGCACCGGCAGCAGCAGCACGCCAGGCCGTCCACCTGAGGTGGTTCACTTCGCGCAAGTGGTGGGCCTGGTTTGGCGCACCGTCATCATGTGGTTGGTGCTGGTGGCGTTGCTCACCATGGCCAATTTGATGGGTTGAGTTGCTGGCTCACCAGCGTTGTTGGCTCAGCTCTTCGAACAACTGCGCATAAATGCGGTGGCGACGCACGCTGATGGTGCCCGCCTGAGTGGCGCTCTCCACCTGCGCCAACACCCCGCACCCTGGCTCGTGCAGGTGCGTGCAGTTGTAAAACTTGCAACTCCCCACATGGGCACGCAAATCGGGCATGCAATCTGCCAAGCGCGTAGGTTCGATGTGGTGCAAGCCAAATTCTTGAAAACCGGGCGAATCGATCAGCGCTGTTTTGCGCGCAACGCCAGCACTTGAAACGCCGCTGGTGTCTGAGTCTGCGGTACCACTCTCGGCGCGGTTGTCGCTGCGATTTTCGCCGCAGTTGTCGCTGCCTCTGTCATGGCTGCCGTCGTTCGGCCCGTCTAGTGACGGCACCCAATACCAACGCGTGCTGGTGGTGGTGTGCTTGCCCGAGTTGAGTGCCAAGGAAATCTCGCCGGTCTCCACTTGGGCATCAGGAACCAACCGGTTAATGAGCGTGCTTTTGCCGCTGCCAGAGGGTCCCAGCACCAGCGTGGTCAGGCCCTTGAGTTCTTCACACAAAGCCTGCACGCCATCATCGGCCACTGCGCTGCGGGGGTTCAAACTGACGGGCATCACGCTGTAGCCCATGGCTCTGTAGGGCGCCAAGCGTTCCCAAGCTTGCGCAAAAGGTTGTGCCAAGTCACTTTTGTTGAGCGCAATGATGGGCGTGATCCGCTCAGCCTCTGCCGCCACCAAAGCGCGCGACAACTGGCTTTCCGAGTATTCTGGGTCAGCCGCAATCAAAATCAACACGCGGTCCAAATTGGCCGCAAATGATTTGGTGCGAATTTCATCTTGCCTGTAAAACAAGTTGCGGCGATCGCGTAATTTTTCGATGCTGCCCTCATCGCCCGCAATTTGCCAGAACACTTGATCGCCCACCACCACTTGGTTTTTTTTGCCTCGCGGGTGACAAATGAGACGGCGGCCCTCGGGTGTCTCGACCAGGCAATGGCGGCCATACGTGGCCACCACCAAACCTGGCTGAAGGTCAGCCGCCGGCACTGGGGCCAGGTCCCGTTTGGGTTTACTCATGAAGGGTCACGCCGGCACCAAGCCATCGGTTTGTTTGGCCGCCTCGAAGTCGAGTGCGCTCAAACCCTTCACATCGTGCGTACGCCAACGGACAACACAACGACCGTAGTTCACCACCAACTCAGGATGGTGGTTGAGTTGCTCTGACAACCACCCCACGCTGTTCACGAACAACATGGTTTGAACATGCGTCTCAAACTCAAAAGATTTTTCAATCGCGATGCGCTCACCATCGCCGGACAAGCTCCATCCCGTCAACTGGCTCAGCGCCATGACCACTTCTGTGGGCTTGAGGGCCCGAATCTCTGATCGACTCATGCTGCGCGCATCCTGCTCAAGCGCGCACTGGCGGGCGGATGCGAGTAATAAAACTTCACATACCAAGGATCGGGCGTCAATGTAGAAGCATTGTCTTGGTAGAGCTTGAGCAACGCCGATGCCAGGTCTTGTCCGGGGGTTTGCGAAACGGCATACGCATCGGCTTCGAACTCTTGTTGGCGTGATCGCCATGAAGCCAATGGAGCCAAGAAGAATGAAAACACAGGCACCACCAACATGAAGAGAACCAA
>JBEGTA010000261.1:0-6629 GCA_041179665.1 Pseudomonadota bacterium | reverse complement strand
AAGCCGATTCTTCGGCTTGCAGGCGGTTGCCCACCATGTTCAAAGCGGTTTCATAGCTGTCCTGTCGGCCAATCATCGATTTAAAACGCTCAATGGTGGCAGCCTGGTCGGGGGCATCGCTCGGGGCATTGACTTGTTTGCTGCTGGCCAATTGCGCTTGGCTTTTGGCCAGGCGGGTTTGTCCTTGCGCCATTTGGTCCACAGCGCGGTCAAACAAGTAGGTGGTTGAAACTTTCATGGTCTGTACTCACTTCAGCGAATTTGGAGGACCGAGTCAAACAACTGGCTGGCCACTTGCATGACCTTGGCCGAGGCTTGGTAGGCCTGCTGAAAACGGATCAAGTTGGTGGCTTCTTCGTCCAAGCTCACGCCAGAAACCGCATCGCGGCTGGCCACGGCTTGGTCGTGCACCACCGTCAAGGCGGACTGAACAATGGAGGCTTGGCGCGAAACGTTGCCCATGTCATTGACATGGTCGATATAGGCGCTGCCCAAAGTTTTGCCATTGCCCATGACCGGCTTGGATTCCAGGGCCACGATCTCCAGCATGTTCTCGTTGTTGCCCGTGCCGTCGCGGTTGCCGTCCAGCACAAAGCTGTCGCCCAGTTGTGGGGGCTTCGAGAAGGTCAGGTTCAAGCCCTGATAACTGATGCTGGCATCGGGCAGGGCACTGTTGAATTCGCGCTCGGCCAACAAAGTGCCGGTTTTTTGGTCGGTGAGGGTGAAGCGTGTCGCGGTGACAAACTTCAGCGTCATCGGGTTGTTGCGCAGTTTTTCTTTGGCGTCAAAATTTTCGGTGGTGTAGCTGGCAGCAATTTGGGCTGCACCTGCGCCGCTCACAAAAACCAACAAATCATCAGCGGCAGGGCCATCGATATAAGCCGCAGCTCTGAAACCCAAGCGCTGCAGGTCGGCGGCAGAGCCTTCTGCACCAATGCTGAGGCCAATGGTTTTTAAAGTGCCATCGGTGCGCTCCAGGCGAACTTGACCCGTGAAGTTACCGCCATTCAAGCCCAGTGCGTTGGGTGTCAAGCCACTCGATCCGCTGATTAAGATGTCTTCACCGGTGTGGCCTGAGGCGTTGTTCAAAATCAACTCGCCTTGCGCACCCAAAGTGGCCTTCACATGGGTGGCACTGCTTTGGTTGTTGATGGCGTCGGCCAAGTCTTGTGTGGAGCTGTAGCCGCCCGTTGGAAACGTGATGGCGATGTTGTTCAACGACAACGTTTCGCGTAACCGGAGTTGCGAGGCGGGCACTTCAATTTTGTTTTCGGCCACCGCGCGGACGCCGGGCACATTGGCGTTGTTTACCCAGGCGGCCACGTCTTTGGCCTGCACACTGCTGCCATTGGAGGGGGCGAGGGCACCCAGTTGAACGCCATTCAGGTTGAGGCGCTTTTCGGCGGGCAAGCCGGCCCAGTTGTTTGAAATGCGCCCGCTGCTCAGCACCGGGGTTTCGTACTGGGGGGTGATGGCGTTGCCTTGGCTGTCAAACTGCTGAATGGCCACGGCCTGTGCGCGCGCACCGTAAAACACGGGCATGTTGCGGTAGCCGGTGTCGTCTTCAATGTTCAACAGGCTGTTGCTGTAAGTGGCATTGAGTTCCATGCCACTCGCTTCAGTCATGATGCGGTCTTGCAGTTCGTCGCCCAGGGTTTGGCCCACCAAGTGGCGGCCATCGCGGGTCAGAATCTGCAGGTTTTGCCCTTCGTTCAGGGTGTCCAAATAAATGGTGGTGTTCCGCATGCCGGCCGGAATGTAGGAGACCGGCAGGGCACCTGGATTGGCTGCCACATTGAGTTTGGCTCCAGCCAAAGTGTTGCTGTTGTTGACCAACACTTGGTCCAAGGCGGCTGCACCGGCATAGGCGGGCGCTTGGTAGCGGACCATGGCATCGGCCGTGCCGGTGTTGCTCGCGTTTTCGATGACACGGAAGGCCGCAGCAGCGGCAATGGTCAAGGGGTCTTTGGTGGTGATGCGCAAACCGGCACTGGCATGGGCCATGGCGGGATCAAACTCAAACAAGGCTTTGCCCGTTTGGCCATAAGCGTCCACGCCCGACTGGTGCAAGGTGTTGATTTCTCTGGCCAGCGTTTGGGCCAACGCATCTAATGAAGCGCGTGTGCTGCCCAGCACTTGTTCACGAAACGCCATGAGACCTGCCAGCTCGCCGCTGTTGATGCCCATGACGGGGGTGTTGTTGCCATAGGGGTCCAACACCAAACGAAACTTTTCGGGGTCGGCTGCGTCAAAGCTCACGCCCAACAAATGGGCATCACGACCGCTGACGATGACTTCTTGGTCCGAAGTGGCGCCCAAGCCGACGGTGACGACACCGTTGAGTTCGAAACGCGTGTTGACTTTCGCAAACTCGGACATCGACAGCAAAATACTGTCCCGCTGGTCCAGCAGCTCGGGAGGCTGTTTGCTCACGCTTTGAACGCGACTCAGCTGGGTGTTCACCCTGGCCAATTGCTGCGACAAAGCGTTGATTTGGTTGACGTTGGACTCGACCGATTCTTTGGTTTCGGCATCGACCAAGTCGAGTTGTGCCGACAACTGGCTGAAGCGTGAGGCAATGCCTTCGGCGTCGCGCAAAAAGCTGCCACGCAACACGGTCGAGGCAGGGTCGGCCGACAAAGAGCGAGCCGATGAGAAAAATTGGTCCAGCGCGCTGGTCAGGCCTGAGGTTTGGCCGCCCATCACATCGATCACCCGGTTGGTGTAGTCCACCACGGGTTTTTGGCTTTGCAGGTCGCTGCTGCTGTTGCGCAAGTTGGAGTCGACAAAGCTGTCGTACTGACGCTTGATGCCATCAAAGAAGACACCCGTGCCCAAATAGTTGTTGCCCATGGCCCGAGTGGGGCTGGCTTGGGTGCTGATGTCTTGGCGCGAATACCCTTCGGTCGCCGCGTTGGCAATGTTGTTGCTGATGACCGCCAGCGAGCGCTGGTAGGTGCTGACCGCCGAGCTGCTGATGCCTAACAGATCACTCATGAGTCACCCCCGGTTTGGCCATAGGTGTCGAGTGCTTTGCGTGCCGGCCGTTCAACGGGCTGAGCTGGGGCCGACAAAGGCATGAAGCTTTGCAGCGGCTTGATGGCCGGTGCCGAGGGCAGTGGCAAGCCCGCAGGCGCATTGTTTTGCGGCAAAGGCCAGCTTTTGTCGGGTTTGTTCAGGGGAATGCCCGGCGCATTCGCCGTGCTGCCCATCTGCTGCAAGGCGTCTGCCGTGCTGCGCATGGCGTTGCGTTGTTCGTGGTCGCGCACCAGCATGTCGGCAATGCCCACAGTGCCGCGTTTGGCCATTTGGTGTGCCACTTCTTTGTCAAACATGCCCTGAAAGGTGTCTTCTGCTGACGATTCGTTCAGGTCACTTTTTTCGACGCTCTCGCGCATCGACTTCATCATCATTTCGATGAACATCGACTCAAATTGTTGCGCCGTCTCGCGAATGGCTTTGTTGCCGTCTTGCGCGGCCTGTCCGCGCAATTGCCCCAGACCTTGAAAGTCCAGTGCTGACTGCGTGACAGTGGAGCTGACGGGGGTAGCCATGGTTCGCTCGGGTTAGATGACGATCAATTCGGCGCGCAAGCTGCCGGAGCTTTTGAGGGCTTCGAGGATGGCGATCAACGAGGAGGGGCTGGCGCCCACTTGGTTCACGGCGTCCACGATCTGGCGCAAATCAACGCCAGGTTGGAACAAGAACATGGGTTTGTTGGGCTCGCTCACGTTGATGTCGGCGTTTTGCACCGGGGTGGTTTGCCCTTGAGAGAAGGCGCCGGGTTGCGACACTTCGTTGGTGGCCGCAATCGAGACCGAGATGGTGCCGTGCGTCACCGCAGCGGCCGTGATGCGCACATTGCGGCTGATCACCACCGTGCCGGTTTTGGCGTTGACGACCACGCGGGCAGGGGGCTCGCCCGGCTGCACATCCATGTTTTCGACCATGCTCATGAAGGCCACCCGCTGGCTCAGGTCTTGGGGCGCTTGCAACGTGATGGACACGCCGTCCAGGGCGCGCGCCACATCGGCACCAAAGCGGGTGTTGATGGCGCTGACGATCGCGTTGGTGGTGGTGAAGTCGCCATCGCGCACGTTCAGCACCACGCGCTCGGCTTTGTCAAAAGGGGTGTCCACGGTTTTTTCAACCTGAGCGCCACCTGGAATACGGGTCGAGGTGGGCACGCCAATGGCCACTTTAGAGCCTGCGGCGTTGGCATCGATGCCAGTGGCGGTGAGTGAGCCTTGGGCCAAGGCATAAATCTCGCCATCCACGCCGCGCAAGCTGGTCAGCAACAAGTTGCCGCCGCGCAGGCTGGTGGCTTTGCCAATGGCCGCCACGTTGATGTCGATTTTTTGACCTGGCTTGGCAAAGCCCGGCAGTTCGGCCGTGATCATGACGGCCGCGACGTTTTTGATGTCGATCTTGCCCGCGCTGGTGGCCGTTTCAAAGTCAGACAGTGGGCCTTCCAAAGACACACCCAAACGGCTGAGCATGGTCTTCATGCTTTGGGCCGTGAACGACACATCGGCGCCGTCACCGGTGCCTTGCAAGCCCACCACCAGGCCATAACCTATCAGCTGGTTGCTGCGCATAGCGGCCACCGTGGTCAGGTCTTTGATGCGGTCCGCCATGGCAGGCGAGGCCGTGAGGCAAAAGCCAAGCAGAGCAAGAAGAAGGCGTTTCATAGCGATGTCTCGTGAGGTTCAGGTCGGCTCAGACTCAGAAAGGCCAAAGCTTCATGAACGCGTTGGTGCCCCAGCCTGGGCGGGTGGCTGCCGCCAAGTCGCCCGTGCCACGGTAGGCAATTTGGGCGTGGGCCAAGCGGCGCGACTGCACCGTGTTGTTGGGGGCAATGTCTTCGGGGCGGATGATGCCGGCCACCTGAATGACTTCAGAGCCTTCGCTCAATGCCAGTTGTTTCTCGCCGCGCAAGACCAAGTTGCCGTTGGCCAAAATCTCGACCACCGTGACGGCCACCGAGCCGCTCAAGCTGGCTTTTTGGTCGGCCACGCCGGTGCCTTTGTTGCTGATGCTGCCGCCCAGTAGGTTGGTGCCGTTCAGCAGACCACCCAAGGCATTCATTTTGTTGGTCATGCCGGCAGGCGCCACGTCGTTCTCTGACGTGCGGCTCACATCAGAGCTTTGGGTGCGAGCGGCCTGGGTCGATTCGTTGAGCAACACGGTGATCACATCGCCCACTTGAAAGTTGCGGCCACGGCCAAACCAACTGTCGCTTTGACGCGCCACATAAATGCCGCCAGTGGAAGGCTTGGTGGACACCACAGGCGCCGGAAACACCGGTTCGAACCCGGTGGTGTGCTTGAGGGGTTGGGGTGGCACCACCGAGCAGCCCGAGAGCCAGAAGGTGAGGGCGGCCATGGCGGCGAAAGCAAAGCGTTGCATGGTATGCACTCACATGTTGTTGTTGATGAAGCGCAGCATGCCGTCTACGGCAGAGATGGCTTTGGAGTTGACTTCGTAGGCGCGCTGGGTTTCGATCATGCTGACCATTTCTTCCACCACGTTCACGTTAGAGGCTTCCAACGAGCCTTGTTGCAGCGTGCCGGCGCCTGCGGTGCCGGGGGCCACCACTTGGGGTGCGCCACTGGCGGCGGTTTCTTTCAGCAGGTTTTGACCCATGGCTTGCAGGCCACTCGGGTTCACAAAACGCGCAATCTGAATTTGGCCAATGGCCGCCTGCGCACCGGCTGCCGATTGGGCGCTGACGGTGCCGTCGCGGCCAATGGTGATCGAGGCGGTGCCTGCAGGCACTGTGATGGCCGGTTGCAAAGCGGCACCTGAAGCGGTGACGATTTGACCCGTGGCCGAAATCTTGAAGTTGCCGTCGCGGGTATAGGCAATCGAGCCGTCGGCTTGGGCAATCTGAAAAAAGCCTTCGCCTGCTACCGCCATGTCGAGGGGGTTTTGGGTGTTGACCATGCTGCCCTGACCATGCAACTTTTCTGTGGCCACCACGCGCACGCCGGTGCCGAGCATCATGCCGGTGGGCGACTGCGAGTTGGCGTCGGTTTGGCCGCCGGCCTGGCGGATGTTTTGGTAGAGCATGTCCTCAAACACCGCGCGGTCGCGCTTGAAGCCACTCGTGTTGACGTTGGCCAAGTTGTTCGAGATGACGTTCATCCGTGTCTGTTGGGCGTCCAGACCGGTTTTAGCTACCCACATTGATGCATCCATGAGGATCTCCTTGCAATTTCAAAAGTCAGGTCACGAGAGCTTGAGCATGGTGGCGCCCGACTCATCACCTGATTTGCTTTCTTTGATGATCCGAACCTGGTGTTCGAAGCTGCGGCTTTGCTCCATCATCTTGACCATCACAGAGATGGCGTTGACGTTGCTGCCTTCCAGAGCACGGGGTGTCAAAGAAGCGATCTCTCCGGTAGCAGCAATATCTGTGCCATCTGGCTGGCCTTGCACCTTGAAGAAGCCGTCCACTCGGCGCTCGAGCTTGACTTGGCTGGCTTCGCGCAAAAGGATGCGGTCAATCAATGCCGCTGGGGCGTTGCCGGCCTGGGCGGGGTCTTGGGCATAAACCGACCCGTCACCATTGATGGACACCTCAAAACCCGGGGGCACCGTGATCGGGCCGCCACTTTCGCCGCGCA
>JBEGTA010000260.1:0-5373 GCA_041179665.1 Pseudomonadota bacterium | reverse complement strand
CACACTCAACACCGCCATGGCGGTGGACACCGCAACCCCTGCAGTGACGGCGTCTTCTTCTTTGCGGTAACGCTGCGAGAACAAAAACACATTGGCACCAATTGGCAAAGCTGCGGCCACGGTCATCACCGCCAAATGCAGACCGCGCAGCCCCAACAACCAACCCGCCAAAAGCATCAGCGCCGGATGCAAAACGGTTTTGACCAAAGACAACTTGAGGGCCGCTTTGAAGTGCTGGCCAATCGGGGTTTGAGACAGTGTGATGCCCACCAACACCAGCGCGATGGGGCCAAAGGCACTGCCCAACAAAGCCAGCGGGCGGTCAATGATGGGGTGCACGCCCCAGCCAGTTTGGGCATAAATCAAGCCCACCAAAATGGGCAAAGGCACAGGGTGAATGATGGCGTTGCGAATGGCCAAGCCCAAGGTGCGCCAAACCGGTCGCTGCTCGCCCAACTGCGCCGCTTGCTCATGCGCGACTTGCAACTCCAGCACCAGGGTGGCGACACTGAGCAGCACCAATGCGTGCAATGAGATCAACGTGAACAGCAGCACCAAGCCTTCTTGCCCGTACGCCAAGCCCACCAGCGGCACGCCGATCATCAAGGTGTTGCTGAAGATACTGGCCAAGGCCAACACCGAGGCGCGGCTGTCTTTGCCATAGATCCACAACATGGCAAAAAACAAAATGCCAGCCACCCCGAAATACTGCACGACCGGCTTGAAATCCAACTGTTCAATGTGCACGCTGCTCATGGTGCGGAACAGCAGCGCTTGGGTCAAAACCAAAAACACCAAATTAGACAAATCGCGCACCGAGTCGCCCCGCACCCATTGCGCTTTGCCCGCGACAAAGCCAATAAAAATCAGCAACACCACGGGCAACAGAGACGACAGAACGGGATGGTCAAAGCTCATGAAAGAATGACCACGCGGGTCGCAAAAACATCAAATAAAGAGACTTAGGAAATTAAGGTTCAGTGCGAATGTTTCATGCCACAGCTCTTGCCCAGCGCCAAGCCTTTGCAAGCGGCCTGCAAATCTTTCTGGCACTGGTCATGCTTTTTGCCCGACTCCAAACATTTGGCCGCTGCCTCGTGCGCGGCTGCCATGGCCCGGTGGCGCGCAATGTCTTCTTGGGTTTCTTTGGTGTTGTGTTGTGCCGCTGCAGCCAATGACAAGCTGAGCGACAACGCGAAAAATACAAAGCGATTCAAATCAATTCTCCAGTGAATGGTGCGCAGTTTGGGGCTTGAATGGGCAGAAGAAACTGGGCATGGGAGAGCATTTTCACTCACGCACCAAGCGAGCAAAGGTCTTTTTGAACTTCTCCACCTTGGGTGCGGCCACGGCCATGCAATAGCCTTGGTAGGGGTTGCGCTCAAAGAAATCTTGGTGATAGTCCTCGGCGGCGCTGTAGTTGTCCAGCGCCAGCACCTCGGTCACGATGGGCCGGCCAAAGGCGTTGGCGGCCGACAACTCGCCAATCAATTCACGAGCGACTTGCGCTTGCTCGGGCTGCGTGAAATAAATGCCGCTGCGGTACTGCGTGCCGACATCGTTGCCTTGGCGGTTGAGGGTGGTGGGGTCGTGGATGAGAAAGAAAATCTCCAGCAGTTCACGGGTGCTGATGAGCGCGGGGTCATAGGTGAGTTTGACAACTTCGTTGTGGCCGGTGCGCCCTGTGCAAACCTCTTCGTAAGTAGGGGCCTGCGTCTGGCCGTTGCAGTAACCAGACTCGACATCGGTCACGCCACGCACTTTGACGAACACCGCCTCGGTGCACCAAAAACAGCCGCCGCCCAAAACCAAGGTGTGAGTCATGTTGTGTCCTGTTGTTGTGATTGAAAGGGCTGGTTAGGGCATGGTGCTTGGCACATCGCCAGCGCCACAGAAGCTCATGATTATCCTTGCCCCTCAATACCTTGCTGCACGGCTTGAACAAAGTCCCCGAGCGCGGTCTGGTCGCGCCCACTGCGCCACAAACAGCGGGTGTCATAGCGCACATCCACCTCTTGCAATGGCACCAACACCACCCCGGCCAAAGCCGATTGCTGCAACGCCTGCGGCACCAATGCCACACCCAAACCTTGTGACACCAAAGACAGCACACTCAACCAATGGCGTAACTCATGCACCACCGTCGGCATCCAGCCTGACTGCTCGCACAACTGCAAAATGCGCTCGTGATAGTCGGGTGACACCGCACGTGATACCACCACCAAATCTTGTCCGGCCAGCGCCTCAATGCCCAAACTTTTTCTTTCTGCCAAAGGGTGGCTGGCGGGCAAACAGGCCATGAGGGGTTGGCTGGTCACCAGCACCTGATCAAACCCCGGCGGCACGCGGGGGGTGTGCACAAAGCCCACATCGAGCCGATCGCGCAAGAGCTCAGACAACTGCTCGGAAGAACTCATTTCTTGCAACACCAACCGCAAACGGGGATGACTGGCCTGAAAACGGCGCAAAATTTGCGGTAACCCGCAATACAACATGGTGCCGGCAAAACCAATGAGCAATTGGCCCGACTGTCTCTCGGCGACTTCGCGCGCCTCGCGAGCGGCTGAATTGGCCTGCGCCAGCAAGGCTCTGGCCGCTGGCACAAAGGCCAGCCCCGCCGCGGTGAGTTGCACGCCCCGGCTGTTGCGGTTGAAAAGTTGCGCGCCGATGGAGGCCTCCAGTTGCTGGATGTTCAGGCTCAGGGGCGGCTGCGAGATCGACAGGCGCTGAGCCGCACGACCAAAATGCAGCTCCTCGGCCAACATGAGGAAATAGCGAAGATGTCGAAATTCCATATATTAAAAAAATGTATTGCTGAATCGATAATCAATATTAGACAACTATTCTTCTAAAGCCAACAATCACCTTGAAATCAACATCCCGCCCTTGCGGGTATGCCAAACTCAGAAATATTGCGCCCCTGTTTTGGAGAACCACCATGAAGCCCACTTTCCAATGGAACGACCCTTTCCTGCTGAATGAGCAGCTCACCGATGACGAGCGCGCCATCGTGGAGGCGGCGCACACTTTTTGCCAAGAACGCCTGCAGACACGGGTGCTGCAAGCGGCCCGTCACGAAAAGTTTGACCGCGACATCATGAACGAGGCCGGCGCCATGGGCTTTTTGGGCTCCACCATCGAAGGCTACGGCTGCTCGGGCTTGAGCTATGTGGCTTATGGCCTGATCGCCCGCGAAGTGGAGCGCGTGGACAGCGGTTACCGCAGCGCCATCAGCGTGCAAAGCTCGCTGGTGATGCACCCCATCAACGAATATGGCTCAGAGACACAGCGCCAAAAATACCTGCCCAAACTGGCCACAGGCGAGTGGGTGGGCTGCTTTGGCTTGACCGAGCCCAACCACGGCTCGGACCCTGCCAGCATGCTGACTCGGGCCAAACCCGTGGACGGCGGTTTCATTCTCAAAGGCTCGAAGATGTGGATCACCAACTCTCCGATTGCGGATGTGTTTGTGGTGTGGGCCAAGCTCGAAAACGCCGATGGCAGTGTGGGGGGCCAAGAGGCGATTCATGGCTTCATTCTTGAAAAAGGCATGAAGGGCCTGAGCGCGCCCAAGATCGAAGGCAAGATGAGCTTACGCGCCAGCATCACCGGTGAAATTGTGATGGACGAGGTGTTTGTGCCTGCCGAAAACCTGCTGCCCAATGTGAACGGTCTGAAGGGCCCCTTTGGCTGCTTGAACAAAGCCCGCTACGGCATTGCCTGGGGCGCACTGGGCGCTGCAGAGGACTGCTGGCACCGCGCCCGCCAATACACCCTGGACCGCGTGCAGTTTGGCCGGCCATTGGCGCAAAACCAGTTGATTCAAAAGAAACTGGCCGACATGCAAACCGAAATCACGCTCGGCCTGCAAGCCTGTTTGCGCGTGGGGCGCCTGATGGACGAAGGCAAAGCCGTGCCCGAGATGATCAGCATGATCAAGCGCAACAGCTGCGGCAAGGCCTTGGACATTGCCCGTTTGGCACGTGACATGCACGGTGGCAACGGCATTCACGACGAATACCATGTGATTCGCCACATGATCAACCTTGAAACCGTCAACACCTACGAAGGCACGCACGATGTGCACGCGCTGATTTTGGGCCGCGCCCAAACCGGATTGCAGGCTTTTTATTGAGCTTGTGCCGGTCGGAGCAATAAGGGGGCTTTTGCCCCCTTTTTCTTTTTGCGCCACCTCAACTCAAGTCGGCCCGCGGCTTGACAGGGGCTGGGGCAAACCTTACATTACTAACCAGTCAGTCATTAAATGAACGTCGTGAACCCCTCTGTCTCTGTTCCTGCCAAACGCGAGCGTCGCAAACAAGACCGCCCGGGTGAGTTGCTGGACGCGGCCTTGGACTTGTTTGTTGAAAAAGGTTTTGCCGCCACCCGGGTCGAAGAGGTCGCCGCACGCGCCGGTGTCTCAAAGGGCACGCTGTTCTTGTACTTTCCAAGCAAAGAAGACCTGTTCAAAGCCGTGGTGCGCGCCAGCATCGTGGAGCCTGTGACGCAAGGCGCCATCGAAGTGGCGAACTTCAAGGGCTCGGCCGGCGAATTGCTCGAGTGGATGATGTTGCAATGGTGGCGCCGCTACGGCGACACCAAAGCGTCGGGCATTTCCAAGCTCATCATCAGCGAGGCCAGCAACTTTCCAGAACTGGCCCAGTTTTACCGCGCCGAAGTCATTGAGCCCGGACATGCCATGGTGCGCAACACCTTGCTTCGTGGCATCGAGCATGGCGAGTTCCGTGCGGTCGATGTCGAACTGGCGCTTCATTCGGTCATGGCCCCGCTGCTTTTCTTGGTCATGTGGAAGCATTCGATGGGGCCTTGCTGCCCGGTATCCGAGCAAATCCAGCCCGAAAAATTCATCTCACAACACGCCCAATTGCTGGTGCGTGGTCTCTCACTGTCTAAGCCCTTATGAAACGTTCTACCCTCCTCATTCTCTCGGGCGTGGCATTGGCCGTCTTGATCGCGGGTGGCACACGTTGGGCCAGTCAGCGCAATGCCGCAGCCCCTGTGCCCACCACGGCCCCTGTGGCAAATGTGATCGAGTTGGGCGCAGGCGATGTGGTGCCCGTGACCCGAATGGACATGGTGCTGGGCTTGCCCGTCTCTGGCACGTTAAAGGCCAGCCAAATGGCGATGGTCAAAGCGCGTGTGGCGGGCGAGTTGATGGACTTGGTGGTGCGCGAGGGCGACAAAGTACAAGCCGGCCAAGTGATTGCGCGCATCGACCCGACCGAGTTTCAGGCCCGCGAGCGCCAAGCCAAACAGCAAGCCGATGCGGCTATGGCGCAGGTCGACATTGCGCAAAAACAATTTGACAACAACCAAGCACTGGTGGCGCAAGGCTTCATCTCTCAAACCGCC
>JBEGTA010000259.1:0-2936 GCA_041179665.1 Pseudomonadota bacterium | reverse complement strand
GGCCTGCAATTGGGCGCTGATGTGCCCTTCTTTTTGCGTGGCCAAAATGCCTGGGTGGAGGGCGTGGGTGAAAAAATCACTCCTATTTCATTACCCCCAGCCGAGTTCTGGGTTCTTAAACCTCTTGCAGGGGTGGAAACGGCCCAAATTTTTAAGCATCCTGACCTTCAACGGGCCACAAATCCTGCTACAATTTCGGTCTTTGCTGCAGACCCATATGGCTTTGGTCACAATGATCTGCAACCCGTCGCCCAAGTGATATGCCCTGAAGTTTCGCAAGCACTGCAAGTGCTGACCGACGCAGGTCTGAACGGCAAGATGACAGGTTCTGGCAGTGCCGTGTTTGCGCACAGCACCTCAGGCACAAAACCCAGCCCGGTTCCGGATCACTGGCAAGTGCGCAAATGCAGCAATTTAGACGTTCACCCCTTACGGGGCTGGGCTTCTAGCGATAGTTGATCGGTCGATCGCTGTTTCAGCGGTCAACCCGTGTAGGGGAGTCGCCAAGTTGGTTAAGGCACCGGATTTTGATTCCGGCATTCGAAGGTTCGAGTCCTTCTTCCCCTGCCAAATACGTTGATTCGTACAGGCCCTTTTTTCTGATCGCTGGAATGCACATGCAGCCTGCTTCACTCCCCCCCGATTTCATGTTGTTCACCGGCAACGCCAATCCTGTTTTGGCGGCCGAAATTGCCCGTTGTCTTGGCACTCAATTGGGTGCTGTCGATGTGGGCCGCTTCTCTGACGGCGAAGTGACCGTTGAGCTCAAGCAAAACGTGCGCGCACGCGAAGTTTTTGTGGTTCAGTCCACTTGTGCGCCCACCAACGAAAACCTGATGGAATTGCTGATCATGGTGGATGCGCTGAAACGCGCTTCGGCTGGTCGCATCAGTGCCGTCATTCCTTATTTTGGTTACGCACGCCAAGACCGCCGCCCTCGCTCTACGCGAGTACCCATTTCGGCCAAAGTGGTGGCCAACATGTTGCAAGCCGTCGGCGTGGACCGCGTCTTGACCATGGACTTGCACGCTGACCAAATTCAAGGCTTCTTTGACATTCCGGTCGACAACATTTACGCATCGCCGGTGTTGTTGGGCGATTTGCGCCAGCAAAACTACGACGACCTGATTGTGGTGTCCCCCGACGTGGGTGGCGTGGTGCGCGCACGCGCATTGGCCAAACAATTGGGCTGCGATCTGGCCATCATCGACAAGCGCCGCCCCAAAGCCAACGTGAGCGAAGTGATGCACGTGATTGGCGAGATCGAAGGCCGCAACTGCGTGATCATGGACGACATGATCGACACCGCTGGCACCTTGGTCAAAGCTGCTGAAGTGCTGAAAGAACGCGGCGCCAAAAAAGTCTATGCCTATTGCACCCACCCGATTTTTTCGGGTCCCGCCATTGACCGCATTGCCAAGGGTGAAGCCTTGGACGAGGTCGTGGTCACGAACACCATTCCGTTGACGGCCGAAGCCGCAGCGTGTACCAAGATTCGCCAACTCTCTGTCGCTCCTTTGATTGCTGAAACAATCAACCGGATTGCGCACGGTGAGTCGGTGATGAGCCTGTTCTCCGATCAAAGCTGATCGAAAGCAGGCCGCAGTGGCCAGCCGTCCTGATGGATGGTCTGGCTTTTTTTGAGTCAGAGTCACACTGGTCGCGGTGGACTCTAGAAGGAGAAATCTATGAAATTCGTCGCTTTTGAGCGCGCCAAGCAGGGCACGGGTGCGAGCCGCCGTCTCCGCAATTCCGGTCGCACACCGGGTATCGTTTACGGCTCTACAACAGCTCCTCAGCTGATCGAGCTGGACCACAATGCGTTGTGGCACGCCCTGAAGAAAGAAGCTTTCCACGCTTCGATCCTCGATATGGAACTCAACGGCAAAACCAGCCAGGTTTTGTTGCGTGACTACCAAATGCACCCTTACAAACAATTGGTGCAACACATCGACTTCCAGCGCGTAGATGCCAACACCACTTTGCACATGAAAGTGCCATTGCACTTCAGCGGCGAAGAAGAGTCTGAAGCCGTCAAGACCGACAAGTGCACCATCAACCACGTGGTGACCGAGCTCGAAATCGCTTGCTTGCCCGCCAACTTGCCCGAGTTCATTGCGGTGAGCTTGAAAGGTCTGACCAAAGGCGTTTCGTTGCACCTGAACGACATCACTTTGCCTGCCGGTTGCAAGGCTGTGACCCATGGCAAGAAGAACCCTGTCTTGGTGGCGGTGATCGCCCCCGTCGAAGAAGTGGTGGCTGCGCCTGTGGCTGCTGCTCCTGCCGATGCCAAAGGCAAGGGCAAAGGCAAGAAGTAATCTTCTGGTCTTGGGCTGCGCAAGCCCCCCCAGCAAAGGCCCGCTCTGCGGGCCTTTTCTTTTGGCTTTTTGGCAACGCGCGCAGACCCCTTTGTCGCCACGGATAATCTCTCCCCATGATCAAACTCTTAGTCGGCCTGGGCAATCCGGGCAACGAATACGAAGACACCCGCCACAACGCTGGTTTTTGGTGGATCGATGCGGTGGCGCGCGAGCTCAAGGTCTCGCTGGTCCCCGAGCGCAGTTACCACGGCTTGGTGGCCCGCACCACGGTGAAAGGGCAAACGGTGTGGCTGCTGGAGCCACAGACTTTCATGAATTTGTCGGGCAAATCGGTGGCAGCCTTGGCCCGGTTTTTCAAGATTCAGCCGCAAGAAATTTTGGTGGCGCACGACGAGTTGGACATCAGCCCCGGCGAAGCCAAGCTCAAGCTGGGTGGCAGCCATGCCGGCCACAACGGTTTGCGCGACATCCACGCGCAACTGGGCACCGCTGACTACTGGCGACTGCGCCTGGGCGTAGGCCATCCGGGCGACAAAGCCGAGGTGGTCAACTGGGTGTTGAAAAAACCCATGTTGGAACACCGCAAAGCCATTGATGAAAGCATTCACCGCTCGG
>JBEGTA010000258.1:0-10810 GCA_041179665.1 Pseudomonadota bacterium | reverse complement strand
GCTTCG
Source organism: Pseudomonadota bacterium (assembly GCA_041179665.1). Lineage (GTDB taxonomy): Bacteria > Pseudomonadota > Gammaproteobacteria > Burkholderiales > Burkholderiaceae_C > Limnohabitans_A. Next base: position 10,804 of record JBEGTA010000258.1, on the reverse strand, counting down.
TAGCTGCGTTTGAAGCCGACTGTTGAGACGTTGGCCAGATCGTTCGTCGTCATCTGGCGCGAGATGCGCTGCTCATTGATGGCAGCGACGGCGTTGAAGGCTAAACGGTCCATGGTGTTGTCTCAGTCAGAGGCTGGGCCATTAGCCGCGGATGTTGATGATGGCTTGCGTCATGGTGGTCGAGGTTTCGATCGCCTTGGCGTTGGCCTGGAAGTTACGCTGGGCGGTGATCAGTTCCACCAGCTCTTGCGTCAAGTCCACGTTGGATCGCTCGGTGGCACCGGCACGGATCGTGCCGAAGCCGGCGGTACCGGCAGTGCCCAGAATCGGGTTGCCTGAAGCCGCAGAAGCCAAGAAGCTGGAGTCACCAATTTGTCGCAGACCGGTGGGGCTGGAGAAGTTGGTCAGCAAAATTTTGGCCAGCGATTTTTGTGAACCGTTGGAGTAACTGGCACTGACCAGACCGTCGTTACCAATCGTCACGCCCACCAAGTCACCTTCAGGGGCACCGTCTTGCGACTGTGACAACACCGCGAAGGGCGAGGTTTGTTGGGTCGAGGCCGAGTAGTCGATGTTGATCGTCAAAGCACCCTTACCACCGGCCAGATACACCGTCTCCAATTGGGTACCGCCTTGAGGCGAAACCAGCTTACCGCCGGTGTCAAAGGTCAGCTCGCCTTTGTCCAGGTAAATCGGTGACCAAGCGGGCAACACAGTAAACCCGTCGCCGTTGGTGGTTTCGACGCCGTTGCCGTCGATGTATTTCGGCACCAATTGGCCGCCCACCAGTTCTTTGTGCTGCGTGGGTTTGATCCAGGTGGCGGTTTCGCCACGGCCGGCTTCCACTTGCTCCAGGCCCCAGTTCGAGCTGCCCGAAATCTTGATGTACGAGTCGGTCGAGGTGGTGCCCGAGGTGAACACAAAGCGGCTCTTGGCGTAGTCATAGCTGACTTTGACGCCGTTAACCGATTGCGGCACACCGTCGGTGTTGTTGGCCAGAGAGTTGATGCCTTTTTCAAGGGCGTTGGCAAAGCTTTCAACCGAGTAGGCGCTGTCGGTCGGAATGACCACGGTGCCCTTGACGCCGTCGACGGTGACCACAAAACGGTTGTTGGTGCTGTCCACCGCAAAGTTGTTGGTCACGTTGGTGGTGGGTGTCACGCCATACGCAATAGCGGGTTTGGAGGCGATACCGCGCAAGGCCACATTGGAGGTCAACACCTCAGAGTTCTTGAAGCCAAACAATTTGTCGCCCAAGGACAAGCCCGCGGAAGAGCCGGTGGTGCCTTTGACCAAATCGAGTTTGATGCCCGAATCGTCACCCGTCGTGCCGGACTTGACGGCAAAGGTCTTGGTGCCCGCGTCATAGCTCACTTGAATGCCATAGCGTTGCTCGGCCAGGGGGCGGATCATGTTGCCATTGGGCAGCACCTGCAAGGTGTTCGAGCCGTCTTCGTTCATGACCACGGGGTTGGTGTCGAGGCCCAACACTTCATTTCGGCCATTGGCCCCTTGGGCGATGCTCACAGTGGAGGTGCCGTCGGTGAAATTAAAAGTGCGGGCGTTGTAGTCGTACTTCACTTCAACTGGCGAGGTGGCTGCATAAACCGTCACGGTTTGGGTCGTTCCAGACAAGGTGGTGGCCGTGATTTGACCCGCAGCAAAATGCCCGTTGGCATCCGCGGCTGGGCTGTAAGTGGTGCCATCGGTGCCAGCTGCAACAGTCGAAGTGGTGGTGGAAATCACCGTCCGCAGCGCGGGGGTGTTGTTGATGCGTTTTTGCATCGCGGCTTCAAGTTTGTCGGTGGTGATTTTGGTCCAGTCCACGGTGCCGCTGGTCAGCCCAAAATCGGCGGCATTCAAGGCCATCGAAACTGGGGTAGGGGTGGTCAAACCGTTGGTGGTCGTGGTGACACGGCTGGTGCGCAGCGTGAACTCGCGGCTGGTCGCGGTGCTGATGTCAAAGTAAGACTCATCGCCAAATGCCCGGTTCAGGTAGTTGGTCATTTCAGCGGCAATTTGGTTGCCCGTCATCTTGGTCGTGCGGGTGGCCAAATAGCTCAGGTCCACCGTGACGGGCGAGCCCGAGTTGTCCACGTCCAGCGTGAACACCTTGGACAACAAGTCGCGGTTGGTGGGGTAGGTGCGGAAGTCAACGCCGTTGGTCAAATCAAACTCGGCGTCCATGGTTTCGGTGCTGGCCACGCTGGCAGGCACCGACTGGCGCACATCGGTCAATTCGTCCAAAGAAATCAGCTGTGTTTTGGCGGTGGTCAATTCGTCTTTGACTTCGCTGAAGGGCTTGATCTGGCCGTATTGGTTCACATACAGCGGGTCGCCGCCCACGTCGCTGGCTTGCACCAAAGAAGCGTTCACTTTTTCGTCACCCACAAACACATAGGTTTGCCACTTGTTGGTGGGGCTGCTTTGGTTGGCGTTGGCGGTTTTAACGTAATAGATGGTGGCCAAATAACCGTTACCACCGTTGTCGTACACGGTCATGGCCGTGCTCTTGTTGTAGGTGCTGGTGTCGGCCCGGTTGAAGGGGGCGGTAATGACCTGTGCATCGGCCGGGAAGTTCAGGCCCAACTCGACCAAAGATGTTTGTTTGGCTTCACCCGATGTCTTTTGCGGAATGGTCAAGACCACGCGCTCGTTGACGTTCGCACTGCCGGTCGAGTCCACCGTCGCCGCCATCAGTCGTTGGCCTGCTGAGTTGACCACGTTGAACTGTTCGTTCAGCGTGAACGAGCCGTTGCGGGTGTAGATGTCTTGCAAGCCGTCGGCCGAGCGCAGCGGAAAGAAACCGTCACCAGTGATGGCCAGATCGAGCGCATTGGCCGAGAAGCTCACGTTACCCTGGCTGAATTCTTGGCTCACCTGTTTCAGCGACACACCCTGACCCACCGTACTGGAGGCTTTTTGCAGAGGCGATGTCGCAAAAATGTCGCCGAAGTCAGCGCGCGAGCGCTTGAAGCCGGTGGTGCCCACGTTGGCGATGTTGTTGCTGGTCACACCCAATTGAGAGGTGGCGGCGTTCAAGCCGGTGAGGGAGGTATAGAACGACATGGTTGGACTTCCTGTTTAGCGGATGTTGGGTTTGTAAGGATCAGATGCCGACGCGTTGCACGGCAGACAGGGCGATGGATTTGCCTCCGTCGACTTCAAGCGTGAGGCTGCCGTCGTTGGCGTTTTGGGTGATGCTGCGCACCGTCGACAAGGTCATGACCGAGCCAGGGGTGATTTGTCCTTGGTTGGCCACTTGAGCCTTGATGCTGTAAGAGCCCTCGGGCAGCGCGTTGCCGGCGTCGTCCAGGCCGTCCCAAGTCCAGCTGACATTGCCAGCGGTTTGTGGGCCCAGTACTTTGTTGCGCACGCTTTCGCCTTTGGCATTCAACACGTCAAAGCGCACGGCATCGGCACCGTTGGTCAAGTTCATGGTGGACTCAACGGGTTGGCCATTTTTCAAAATCGCGGGGGCATCGGGCACGGCCACTTTTTTGCCAATCAAGGCTGCGCCGCTCAACATGCGTTCGCTCGACATGCTGCTGACCATGTTGTTCAGCGAGGTCGACATGTTGGTGGTGGCTTCGAGCTGAGAGAACTGCGCCAGTTGGGCCACGAAGGCTTCGTTTTTGACCGGATCCAAAGGGTTCTGGTTTTGCAACTGGGTGGTGAACAGCTTGAGAAACTCGGTTTGACCCATGCTCTCGTTGGCCGTTTTGTTGGCCGGCTTGGCGGCTTCGGCCACGTCTTCGTAGCGCTTGATGCTGGCCAAATTGTTGGTGATTGCGGTTGCCATGGTTCAGGTCCGGTTCAGCTGCGTGTGATGTCCAGCGTGCGCATCATCAGCTGACGCGCCGTGTTCACCACTTCGACGTTGTTTTGGTAAGAGCGCGAGGCGGCCATCATTTCCACCATCTCGGTCATTTCATTGACGTTGGAGGCATACACAAAGCCGTCTTTGTCGGCCAGCGGGTTGCCGGGTTCAAACATCTTGCGCACGGGTGCCGGGTCGTCGTTGATGGACTTGATCTGCACGCCGCCTTGGTAGGGCGCATCTTGTGCGCTGAGTTGTTGTTCGACCAACGCTTTGAAGACGCTGCGCTTGGCGCGAAAAGCTTCTTGTTCCGTGGGGGCGACGGTGTTGGCGTTGGCCAAGTTCGAGGCCACGGTGTTCATGCGCGTGGTTTGGGCGTTCAGGGCGGAGCCTGCGATGCCAAAAATGCTGTCGAGTCCCATGCTCACTCTCCTCGCAGGGCTTTGCGAATGCCGCTGATGCGACTTTCTAAGAAGTTCAGCGTGGCCTGGTAATCGGCCGCGGCTTTACCGTACTGGGCTTGTTCGACGTTCAGTTCAACGGTGTTGCCGTCGAACGCGACGTTGAAGGGGATGCGGTATTTCAAACCGTCGTCGGTGCCCGGAGCCAGTTCACTCAGGTGCTTGCTGTTGGTGGTTTGCAAGTCGCCTGACTGGGCGCTTTTGAGCACCTGTTTGAAGTCCAAGTCTTGCGCTTTGTATTGGGGGGTGTCGGCGTTGGCGATGTTGCGCGCAAGCACTTCCACGCGCTGGCTTCTGACAGCCAGGGCCTGGGCGTGGACACCCAATGCGGAGTCGAGCAAACTCATCATCTTCCTTTCGTGGTCGGCGGGATGCCGATTTATTGACACGCAGCCCTCAAGCAGGGCTTTGTTGTGTCGAATGCAAGAGATGTGCCAGCTGTAGGAAGTGAGGCCCGGCGGAATTTGAGACGGGTCAAGCTAGGGCGGCTTGGGGCATTCCCCTGCGAAGGCCACTTGTTGCCGCCAGAGCGGCAAGGTCTTGCCGCTTGCCGTTAAGCCCCTTTTTTTCAGCTCAAGGCTGAGGAAAGTTGTCGATGTCGTTTTGAGCCAATTGGGTCAAGGGCGCTGCCGCGCTGGCCCGAGACGAACTCAGGGGAGAGAGGGGCGAAAGTGGAGAAAGCGGAGAAAGTGGTGTAAGGGACGACAGCTGCTGCGGTTTGGGCAAAGTCTTTGAAACTGGGCCGGGGTTCAGTGCAGAGACCGGAGCAGAGGCAGGAGCAGGCGCTTTAGCTGGGGCTGAGGCTGAGGCTGAGGCTGGGTTTGGGGTTGAAGCTGATTTTGGCGCCTCGCTCAGCTGAAAGGCCGCGCTCAGTTTTTGTCGGGCGTTTTTGACCAGACCCTCAAAAATCGATTGCCGTGTGATGGCTTGGGTGTTGTCGTTGCCTTCGTGCAGCACTTTGGCCTGTGGGCCCAAGATGTTCAGCGGGGCATCGGCCCGTTTTTCTTGGCGCGCCGTGGGCTGCAACACCGCCAGATACAGGTTGTCGAGCGAGTTGTGGGTTTGTTTGTTGACACCGGCTTCTTGGAAATAGGTGTCCACCAGATTGAGTTGTTGGAACACGCTCAAGCCCAAAATGGCCTTGGGCTTGTCTGCAAAGCCCACAGTGGCGGCGCCGCGCGCCGGGCCGTCACAAAACTGAATGATGCCGTGACAGCGCTCGTTGGTGGCCTTGGGGTTCAGTCCGTCGCTTTCCATCAGGCTGAGGCGAGCGAAATCATCAGGGTCAAACTTGTGTTTGGCTGAGAGCTGAAGAATTTTGTCGTGCACCGCTTTTTTCTCATGGCCGGGAATGAACCCTTTGGCCACGGCTCGGTCGAGCGTTTGTTTCAGCACCGGGTGGGCTGTCGCTTGGACGTTGTGGCCAGGGTTGGCGTTGGCCACCGAGGTGGGGCGGTTTTGTAAGGCGTAGGGTCGGGTGCTCAGGGCGTTGGCATCGGTGGCGGCGCCGGCTTGGCGTTGGTTCATCCAGGCGCGGGTGCTGTCCACCACCACCACCGAGGGGGGCAGTTTTTCTGCGCGCACCGGCGCCAGGGTCTTCAACTCGGCTTGCAGGTCTTGGAGTTGCAGGTTTTGGCCCACTTGAATGCGGTTGGGATCTGAAATGCCATTGCGGTTGGCCAAGTCAAGTGCCAGACGGTGGCTTTGTTCGGGGCTGAGAGAAATGCCTTGGTTGGCCGCTTGTTGGCGGACGATGCTGGTCAGTGTCTCGCCTGATGCGATGGCATAAGTGTTGGGTTTGGCCGACCCCGTTACCGTCCCCATGGCTATGTTCTTGGGTGTGGGGGCGGGGGGGGCGGAGTTTTGACTGGCGCTGGCCATGACTTGCCCAAACGACGTGCCCACCAACTTGATGGAGGCAGAAAAATCCTTGCTGTTGGCAAAGCCCGTGGCGGGCAAGTTGTCGAGTGGCAGATTCAGTTTATCCATGGCATCACGGGTGTTCGGGGTGGACGATGGGGTCGGGTCCGGTGTGGCATCTTTCTTGCAGAAGTGAAGATCATTCTTCTGAGTGTCAAAACTTCCACACCATGTCCTCATTCATGCAAATCTTGTGCCGAGTCATTTTTTCCGGTCTGGCCAAAGGGTTGGCCCTGATGTTGTTGGCCGTGGTGGTGCAAGCGGCGCCCAACGCCATTTCACCCATTTCCCCCATTGCGTCGCCTGCATCGCCTGCTGCGGCTGCTCAGGCGGCTTCGTCGCCCCTGTCTGCAAGGCAACTGATGCTGGAGCAAGCGGGCAGTTGGCTCTCCCAATCGCAGGGCAGGGCCGCCAACACCATCCAATTTGCCCCCATGGACGAACGCGTGGTCATCAGGCCCTGCGCGGTGCCCTTGCAATTTGACATGCCGTTTGCCAGCCGCGAAACCGTGCGGGTGCGGTGTGCCGCATCGCCAAGTCAAAACTTGTCGGCAGGACCCTCTGCTAGCTCCGCGGCGCCTTCATGGCAGCTCTATTTGCGCTTGCTCAATGCCGTCAACACCGGCGGGCAAGACCTGAGGGCCGACACCCGGCTGGACGCTAAACCAGGCCCGGCGTTGCGCAAGGTTTTGATCGCCAAACAACAGCTGCAGCGCGGCACCCGTTTGTCGCCCGAGATGTTCGAGGTGGTCGAGATGGCGGTGCCCAATTGGACCCCCGCCATGTTGGACAGCACCAAGGAAGTGGCCCAAATGGAATTGGTGCGGGATATTCCGGCCGGCGCCGTGTTGCAAGGCTTCGATGCCAGAAAGGCCATATTGGTCAAACAGGGGCAAATGGCTCAGCTGACATTGGGCGAGGGCAAGGGTTTTCAGATCAGTGTCAAAGTTGAGGCTTTGCAAGATGGTCGTTTAGGTGAACAAATTCGCCTAAAAAACGCAGAATCTGGCAAAATATTGTCTGGTGTTGTTTCGGGCGCCAGTGCGGTCAGAGGCATTTAATGAATTCAAAAGTCCACCATTCTGGTTTTTTGAAAAGATTTTAAAAAAAGTGCTCAAGTTCCAGAAGATGATTCCGATACTGAGGATGAACACAGATCATTTGCCTCCGGGCAATGTCCAGAAAGAGAGTCCAGCATGACCGATTCCATCTCCAGTTATGGCCGCCGCGTCCAGACCGAAGCTTCACGCCGTGACGCTTTGGACAAAGCAGCCGCCAAAGCCACGCCTTCTTTGCTCGAAGAAGCTGCCGGTAAACCCGCGCCTGCCAAGGTCGGCGGTGGGCATGACCAGCTTCAGTTGTCCAATGTGGCCCAAAAGGCCATGGCCGAACCTGACTTTGACCGCGCCAAGGTCGAGTCGATCAAGCAAGCCATTCAAGACGGCCAGTACCAGATCAACCCGCGCAAAATCGCCGAAAGTTTCTTGGCGGTTGAGCGAATGATCGAGTAACGGGGACTTTAAGCGCCCCTGCATGCTGTGTTCGAATGAGTGCTGATTCCTCTCTTTTGCAAAATTTCTCTGACCCCACGGGCCGGTTGGCCCCGCTCTTGGCCCTGTGTGTCGAACTGACCCAATTGCTTGAACTGGAGTTCGAGGCGCTGAAAGCCCAAGAACTCGACCGATTCGAGCAAATCCAACCTGCCAAAACCCAACTTTTGACCCGCTTGACCGAGGCCTGTCCCTCTGCCGAGGACATTCAGGCCTTGCCCGAGTGGACGCCATTGCGCGAAGCGCTGGTGGATTGCCGAGATTTACACCGCCGCAATGCCGTCTTGATCGAGCGCAAACTCGACACCATTCGCACAGCCTTGCACAGCCTGAGCTCGGCCGGCAACGCCAGTTCGGTCGAAGTCTATGACCGCTTGGGCCATGTCTCGCGCTTCAACCGCGGTAAGGGCTACCAAGAAGCCTGAGCCTCTCATCGGCTTTTTTCAGCTAGAGCTGGCCGTTTCACCTCCTGTGCGTTGCGGGTTCTTTTCATCGCCCGGGCGCATGCCCTTGAGCCAGTAAACCCACGACAACACCACCGCCACAGCGGTGTACAACTCGGTCGGAATTTCTTCGTCCACTTGCAGCTTGCTGAGCAGTTGAACCAACTGCGCGTCCTCGGCAATCAGCACGCCGTTATCGCGCGCCTCTTGCAAGATGCGCGCGGCCAACTCGCCATCACCCTTGGCGGTGACGATGGGGGTAGGGTTTTGGCCATACGCCAAGGCAACGGCTTGTTTGCGGTACCGGTTCATGCCACCACATCCACCACCATGCCGCGCCCCGAGGGCACCCAGTCGCTGGGCTGGGCCGGGCGTTGTCCCTGAAAAACCTGAAACGAGCGCATGTTCAAGCCCGCGTCGCTCAGCAGGGCGCTCAATTCCGGCGCTTTGGCTTTGGCTTGCGTCACCACGTCTTGCTGAACTGCCCACATGGTCATTTCAACCTGTTCTTTTTGAAACAGCTGCGTGCGCAACCACACCGGCCCCAAATCTTGGCTGCTGGCGTGCACGTTGACGGTCCAGGGCATGTCTTGGCCGGGTTGGCGCGGCGGGCGGCGAAACACCAATTCAGCCGGCTCGGCATCGGCAAAGGGCAAAGTCAGGTGCAACAGCACCTCGCTTTGGGCTTGCGCTTGGGCGGCTTGAATGCGGTGCGATTCGAGTGAGTCCAAACCCGACACCAAACGCGACAGCGGCGTGTCGAGCTCTATTTCGTCCAGCGAGCCGTTGGTGTCGGCTTGTTTCATGGCCTGAATCAAGCGCCGCAACAGTTGTCTGGGGTCCTCGGGTGGGGGCGGCAGACCCCGCGCCAGCCAGACCTCGGCGCCCATGTTGGCCGCCACGGCTTGGGACAGCACTTGCGGCGAAATAGTCGCCATGCTCAGCTGCATGGCCCGCCACTGCTGGGCCAAATCCGGGCGGTTGAGTTGTTGCGCCAACACCTCCAGCGTGCCGGGTTTGAAGAGTTGCGCCAATTCACCTTGGGCAGGAGGGCGAAACAACAAGGCCGCCAAGCGGCTGATGCCGCTGGAAACGGGGGCAGGGAGGGTGTTAGGGGGCAACAGCTGCAACGCCCAAGCGCCCCCCGCGTTTTGCTGCGCACGCACCATCAGGTTGTGCGCGTCGCGCCATGCGGTGTTGGCGGGCAGCTCGAGGTTTTGCCCCTTCAGGTGCAAAAAGGCTTGGCCATCGCGCAAGCGCACGGCCGCTTCAATGATTTGCCCATTGCGCAGGTTGAGCTCTGCCGCCGTCGGAGCGGCCAGTGGCAGCAGCTTGCCTTCCAGGTAGATCGGGTTGGCACGGCCGGCCAGTTGCTGAGCACCGGCCGCTTCGATCACGGGAATCGCACCCAGTGTTCGCGGCTGAGCGGGGGGCTGTTGGTGTGCGCCGTGTGGCCTTCAGGCAAGTGCGCTTGCAAGGTCTCGAGCACCACCTGCGCATGAGAGGGCAGGTGCAAAACTGTGCCGGTTTTCAGGCGCTGGTCGGGCTTGGCGGGCAAGCCGTTGGGGTTGAGTTGGCGCACCGCCTTGACCAACACATTGGAGTGCAAGGGGCTGTCTTTGTATTGGCTCGAGACAATTTTGTTGAGCGTGTCACCGGCTTTGCTGGTGTAGGCCGTGGCGCCATGGGCGTTGTGTGCTGCGGGGCTGTTGGCCGCAGGTGCCGATGTTGCCGCGGTCGTGGCAGTGGCGGCAAACGCGCTGAAAGCAGCTGAGACTGCGAAAACCGAGGTGCCAATCAGCACCCCACCCACGGCCTGCTTGAAGAAAGGGGATTTGAATTTCATAGTGGGGACTTCCTGGCTGCGCCGGCCGCTGGCCAACGGGTCTCGGGGGTGGGCTGATAGGCGACCTTGGCCGCTTCTGGGGCGCTGGTGAGGGCTTGCAAATCTGCCCAAGACCAAGCTTGCCATTGACCGGGTTCGTTGGCAAGTTCGAGGCTGGGGCCAGCATCCAGACGCAATTTGGCACTGTGGGGCAGCACTTCCACCACGGTGGCGTGGACCAAGTGCGCCAGTGTTTCGGGCTCCATCATGTGGGTCGACAAACGCTGGGGTTGCAACAACACCCATTCGTCGCCCGTTTTGATGCCCGCCAATTGGCCCGCCGCGATGGTGAATGTTTTGCCCGACTGGGCGGTCACCGCAGGGCGAACGGGTTGGCATTGCAGCCATTGGGCGAGGCGGTTGGACCAGACGGCCAAACGGGCATTCAGGGCTTCAACGCTGGCACGGTTCCAGGCGGGTTCAGACCATTCGGAGGCCACGGTTTGCACCGGCAGCCACGATTCGTCTTTGTATTGGTGTTGCGTTGCGTCGCTTTGCAGCAAAGACATTTCAAGGCGCAACGCTGTGCCCTGACCGCGCGGCATGCTGACCCGCACCTTGAGTCGCCATGCGGTTTGAATCCGAGGCGCTTGCATCAAAGCCTGCTCGTAGGGCGAGGCAAAAGGCTCGGTGGCGATAGCGGGCAACAGGCGCCATTTGGCGGCGCGGGGGCGGTGCCAGTCGCTGTCTTGAATAGCCATTCGCAAGGCGTTTTGCCAAGCTGC
>JBEGTA010000257.1:0-2768 GCA_041179665.1 Pseudomonadota bacterium | reverse complement strand
GCCAAGTTGGCGGTTGGATACACGCTCGACGAATTGCGCAACGAAATCACCGGTGGTGCCACGCCAGCTTCTTTCGAGCCTTCGATTGACTACGTGGTGACCAAGATTCCTCGTTTTGCATTCGAAAAATTTCCTACGGCCGACAGCCGACTGACCACCCAGATGAAATCGGTGGGCGAGGTCATGGCCATGGGGCGCACCTTCCAAGAGTCCTTCCAAAAAGCCCTGCGTGGCTTGGAAGTGGGCGTGGATGGGATGAACGAAAAAACCCAAGACCGCGAGGTTCTTGAAAAGGAACTGGGCGAGCCTGGCCCCGAGCGCATTTGGCATGTGGGTGATGCCTTCGCTATGGGCTTGAGCGTTGACGAAGTCTTTGCGCTGACCAAGATTGATCCTTGGTTCTTGGTTCAAATCGAAGAGATCGTGAAGATCGAACTCGAACTTGAAACCACCACCTTGGAAGCGATCACCGCTGAAGAATTGCGTGCGCTCAAGAAGAAAGGTTTTTCCGATCGCCGTTTGGCCAAGTTGCTGAAAACCACCGAACATGTGGTGCGTGCACGTCGCCATGCGCTGAATGTGCGCCCGGTTTACAAGCGCGTTGACACCTGCGCCGCTGAGTTTTCGACCAACACCGCTTACATGTACTCCTGCTATGAGGGCCATGGTGACGGCGAGTGCGAGGCTGAGCCATCACAAAACAAAAAGATCATGGTGTTGGGTGGCGGCCCGAACCGCATTGGTCAGGGCATTGAGTTTGACTATTGCTGCGTGCACGCGGCACTCGCCATGCGCGAAGACGGTTACGAAACCATCATGGTCAACTGCAACCCCGAAACGGTGTCGACCGACTACGACACCTCTGACCGTTTGTATTTCGAGCCTGTCACCCTCGAAGACGTGCTCGAAATTGTGGACAAAGAAAAACCCACTGGCGTCATCGTTCAGTACGGCGGGCAGACTCCTTTGAAGTTGGCGCTCGACCTTGAAGCGGCCGGCGTGCCTATCATTGGCACCAGCCCCGACATGATTGACGCGGCCGAAGACCGTGAGCGCTTCCAGAAATTGTTGCAAACCTTGGGCTTGCGCCAGCCTCCCAACGCCACAGCGCGCACTGAGGCAGAGGCTTTGGAAAAAGCTGCTGCCTTGGGGTATCCGCTGGTGGTTCGCCCCAGTTATGTGTTGGGTGGTCGTGCTATGGAAATCGTGCACGAGCAACGCGATCTCGAGCGCTACATGCGCGAAGCGGTCAAGGTCTCGCACGACTCCCCCGTCTTGTTGGACCGCTTTTTGAATGACGCCATCGAGTGCGATGTGGATTGCTTGCGCGATCCGGCTGGCCAAACTTTCATTGGCGGTGTCATGGAACACATCGAACAAGCGGGTGTTCACAGCGGTGACTCGGCTTGCTCATTGCCGCCTTATTCCTTGGCCGCCGAAACGGTTGCTGAACTCAAGCGCCAATCGGCCGCCATGGCCGGCGCCTTGAACGTGGTGGGTTTGATGAACGTTCAGTTCGCCATCCAACATGTCGACGGAAAAGATGTGATTTATGTGCTGGAGGTGAATCCCCGCGCTTCTCGCACCGTGCCTTATGTTTCCAAAGCCACAGGCATTCAGTTGGCCAAGGTGGCGGCGCGTTGCATGGCTGGTCAAACACTGGTTTCGCAAGGCATTACCCAAGAAGTCACGCCGCCCTATTACAGCGTGAAAGAAGCGGTTTTCCCCTTTGTGAAGTTCCCTGGTGTCGACACCATTCTCGGCCCCGAGATGAAGTCCACGGGCGAGGTCATGGGCGTGGGCAAGACCTTTGGCGAAGCCTTTGTGAAGAGCCAAATGGGCGCCGGCACCAAACTGCCTCGACCTACCAAAGCCGACGGCAGTCCCTCTGGCAAAGTCTTCATTTCGGTCAAGAACAACGACAAGGCCCGTGCCATCGAAGTGGCGCGCCAGTTGGTGGCGCAAGGTTTTGACTTGGTCGCGACCAAAGGCACAGCATTGGCCATCAACGCCGCAGGCGTGGCCTGCGCTACGGTGAACAAGGTGACCGAGGGCCGCCCGCACATTGTGGACATGATCAAGAACAACGAAGTGGTGCTGGTGATCAACACCGTCGAAGAGCGCCGCAACGCGATCGCCGACTCGCGTCACATTCGTACTTCTGCGTTGCTCAACCGGGTCACCACCTTCACCACCATTGCCGGCGCCGAAGCGGCGGTGGAGGGCATGAAGTACATGGACCAGTTGGATGTCATTTCTGTGCAGGAAATGCATGCCCAACTGGCAACCTAAATCCTGCACCAGAGCCAACTTTCATCAATTGGCATAATGCAGCTGTGACCGCCGAGTTTCAACACTCGGCGGTTTGCTTTTGGAGAACTGAACATGTCAACCATCCCGATCACCAAACGTGGCGCTGAGAAGCTCAAAGACGAGCTGCATCGCCTCAAGACCGTCGACCGTCCTGCCGTGATTCAGGCCATTGCCGAAGCCCGTGCGCAAGGTGACCTGAGCGAAAACGCCGAATACGATGCAGCCAAAGACCGTCAAGGGTTCATCGAAGGCCGAATTCAAGAAATTGAAGGCAAACTCTCTGCCGCTCAAATCATTGACCCTGCAGCCGTTGACGCGGGGGGACGCGTGGTGTTTGGCACAACCGTCGAACTCGAGGATGAAAGCTCAGGCGAGTCGGTGACCTACCAAATCGTGGGTGAGGATGAGGCCGATTTGAAGCTGGGCTTGATCAACATCAGCAGCCCGATTGCCCG
>JBEGTA010000256.1:0-8490 GCA_041179665.1 Pseudomonadota bacterium | reverse complement strand
CCTGCTGGCAAACCGGGCAGACCGAACCCGACAACACGGTTTGCAGCGCTCGGCCACCTGCTGCGTCTCCGGCGGTGTTTCCTGCGCCGTCAGCCCCTTTGGCAAAGGCCTGGGCCAACTGGCTTTCACACTGGGCCACCCAACGCGCCACCGCCGCTTGTAAGCCCAAAGTAAAGCGCCAAACCGCCAGTTGCCCCTCCGGGCTGCTCAGGGCCAGCGAACCCACCCCGGCGTGGTCGGAGAGTTTGAGTGTCAAACCGGCTTGCAAGGGCCAACTGGACCAATTTTTTTCACCTTGCGCCCGTGATAAGACCCGTTGATCGGTCAAAATGACGGCACTTTTGGCGAAGCGCAAGCGGCCATCAAGGTCAACCTCCAGCCAGGCTGTTGCGTTTTCATCGGGTTGCAGACAAGAATGAACTTCAGCCTGCCAAGCGTCGGGCAAAACCTGACGAGATGCAGAGGCCAAAGGTGATGTTGATGTCATTGAAGGATGAACCGGAAGCGACTCGAACGACCTTGCGGCGGGCGAGACAGAAAAAACAAGCTTTGAAGTCGCACGCGACTGACCATGAACTGCCCATGACTCTATTGAATCCCGTGCCTTTGACCAGCGCCGTGACAGGCCGGTCATTGTATCGCCGCCCATTTCATTCATGAACGCCAAAAACATCCAATTTCTGCGCATGACCCATTTGCGCGGGCCCAACATCTGGACCTACCGTCCTGTCATGGAAGCGCTCATTGACATCGGCGCCCTCGAAGACTTTCCCTCCAACACCCTGCCCGGCTTTAACCAACGCCTGACCACTTGGCTGCCCGGCTTGGTCGAGCACCGCTGCAGCGTGGGTGAACGCGGTGGATTTTTGCAACGACTGGAAGAAGGCACTTGGGCAGGCCATGTGCTGGAGCACGTGGCGCTGGAGTTGCAGACCCAAGCGGGCATGCAAACTGGTTTTGGCAAGGCGCGCGAAGCCGGTCCACGCGGCATCTACAAAGTGGTCATTCGCACCCGCCACGAAGCGGTCAGCCGACGCGCCCTTGAAGCCGCCCGCGCGCTGATTTTGGCGGCCATCGAAGACCGCACTTTTGATGTTCAAGGCGAAGTCGACCGACTCAAGCAAATGGTCGACAGCCTGTGCATCGGGCCCAGCACGGCCAGCATTGTTGATGCGGCCAGCGAACGCGGCATTCCCTCGATTCGATTGAACGACGGGAACTTGGTGCAACTCGGCCACGGTGACCAGCAACGCCGTATCTGGACGGCAGAGACCGACCGCACCAGCGCGATTGCCGAAGGCATCTCCAAAGACAAAGACCTGACCAAGCAGTTGCTCAGCACCTGCGGCGTGCCCGTGCCCCAAGGGCAAATCGTTGACAGCCCGGCTGCGGCGTGGGAAGCAGCGCAAGACATTGGCTTGCCGGTTTGCGTGAAGCCCACCGATGGCAACCACGCACGCGGTGTGTCGCTCGAGTTGTCACGCCAAGAAGACATTGAAGCCGCTTATGACATTGCGCTGGCCGAAGGCAGCGAAGTCATCGTCGAGAGTTTTATTCGCGGTGAAGAACACCGTTTGCTGGTGGTCGGCGACCACGTGGCGGCGGCCAACAAAGGTGAAACCGCCAGTGTGGTGGGCGATGGGGTGCACACCGTAGCCGAGTTGATCGAGTTGCAAATCAACTCGGATCCGCGCCGTGGTGAAGAAGAAGATTTTCCGCTGGACACGATTCGCTTGGACGAGCACACCACCTCGGTGTTAGAGCTCAAGCGGCAAGGCCTGAATGCCGACAGCGTGCCCGAAAAAGGCCGCTCTGTTTTGATCATGCGTACCGGCAACATGGCTTGGGATGTGACCGACTTGGTGCACCCCGAGGTCGCTGCACAAGCGGTGCTGGCAGCCCGCGTGGTGGGCCTTGACATTGCGGGCGTTGATTTGGTGGCTCAAGACATTTCTCAGCCTTTGGCCGCACAAGGTGGCGCCATTGTTGAGGTGAATGCAGGCCCGGGTTTGCTGATGCACCTCAAGCCCGGCATTGGCCAGCCCCGCCCTGTGGGCCAAGCGATTGCCAACCATTTGTTCAAACCCACGGATACCGGGCGCATTCCCGTGGTCGGCCTGATGGGCGATGGCGACACCACTCGCCCGGCCCAGCTGGTGTCTTGGCTTTTGCACTTGAAGGGCCTGTACACCGGTCTGGCCTGCGCCGATGGCTTGTACATGAACCAACGCAAGTTGCAAAGCACCGGCGGCATGGACTGGGAGAATGCCCAACGCCTGCTGATCAACCGCTCGGTTCAAGCCGCCGTTTTTGAAAGCGATGTGCGCCATTTGTTGGCCGAAGGTTTGCCCTACGACCGTTGCCAAGTGGGCGTGGTCACCCGCATGCCCAAAGCCCAAGGTCTGGATGACTTGTATCCCGGCCCCGATGAAAAAATGCCCAGTTATGTGCGCACCCAAGTCGATGTGGTGTTGGACCACGGCACGGCAGTGCTGAATGCAGCCGATGCCGAAGTGGCCGAGCTGGCGCGTTATTGCGATGGCAGTGTGGTGTTTTACGCCAGCGAAGAAACCGCGCCCCGCTTGGTGGCCCATGCGGCTGAAGGCGGCCGCGTAGGATTTTGGCGCGATGGCCAACTGATCTTGAAAGAAGGCGAGCGCGAACACGCCGTGTTGTCAGCCAAGCGCCCCGCCGTGGCGCGCTTGCTGCAAGACGGCCGACTGAGCAGCGACGACATGCTGGTCGCAGCCTGCGTGGCTTGGGCCTTGGACATCAGCACCGATTTGATCCGTGCCGGTGTCAAAAGCTTCCCCACCAGCCCCTCTCATTAACACCCGACGAGCCCCTCGGCCTTACCGCATCACAGGAATACCGGTTCATGGAAGTGTCAAGAATTCGCGCGCTGCGCGGTCCCAATTTGTGGAGCCGTCATACGGCCATCGAAGCCATCGTGACGTGTCCCCCTGGCGAGGTGATTTTGTCGGCCAACCACCCGATTGAACAACGCCTGCGCCGAATCTTTCCCGATGTCGGCCCGATCGAAGGCAGCCGATCAGGCCAAGCCGCGAGCATGGCCCATGCCCTTGAAAAAGTCACCTTGGCTTTGCAATCGCATGCCGGTTGCCCCGTCACGTTCAGCCGCACCACGGCCACCGAAGAAGCCGGTGTTTTCCAAGTGGTGGTGCAATATTCTGAAGAAGCCGTCGGCCGTTTGGCGCTCGAATTGGCCGAGAAACTCTGCCGCGCCGCCATGGACGGCCATGGCTTTGATCTCGAAAACGCCCTGGCCCAATTGCACGAATTGGACGAGGATGTGCGCTTGGGCCCGTCCACCGGCGCGATCGTCGATGCCGCTGTGGCGCGTGGCATTCCCTATCGCCGACTGACCGATGGCAGCATGGTGCAATTTGGCTGGGGCTCTCAGCAAAGGCGCATTCAGGCCGCTGAAATTGACTCGACCAGTGCCATTGCAGAGTCGATTGCACAAGACAAAGACCTGACCAAAAAACTGCTGCACGCCGCTGGCGTGCCGGTGCCTTTGGGTCGCCCAGCGCAAACGCCCGACGAAGCCTGGGCCATTGCCCTTGAAGTGGGTTTGCCCGTGGTGGTGAAGCCGCAAGACGGCAACCAAGGCAAAGGGGTCAGCGTCAACATCACCGAGCGCAGTGCGTTTGACAAGGCCTATGCCACCGCTGAACGCTACGGCACCGTGATGGTCGAAAAATTCTTGCCCGGCCACGATTACCGTTTGCTGGTGGTGGGCAACAAGCTGATTGCAGCGGCACGCCGCGAACCGCCTTTGGTGGTGGGCGATGGCAAGCACACCGTGCGCCAATTGGTTGACTTGGTCAATGCCGACCCTCGCCGCGGCACCGGGCACTCGACTTCGCTCACCAAAATTCGTTTTGACGATATCGCCATCGGCCGATTGCATGCCCAAGACTTGGAGCCTGAATCGGTGCCCGAAAAAGGCCGCCGCGTCATTTTGCGCAACAACGCCAACTTGTCGACAGGTGGCAGCGCCACCGATGTGACCGACGACGTGCACCCCGAAGTGGCCGCCCGTGTGGTCGAAGCCGCCCAAATGGTGGGCTTGGACATTTGCGGTGTTGATGTGGTGTGCGAGTCTGTCTTGCGCCCGCTCGAAGAACAAAGCGGCGGCATTGTCGAAGTCAATGCGGCACCCGGTTTGCGCATGCACATCAGCCCTTCATATGGCAAGGGACGCGATGTGGGCAACGCCGTCATCGACCAAATGTTCCCCAACGGTTCGACGGGGCGCATTCCGGTGATTGCTGTCACGGGCACCAACGGCAAGACCACCACCGTGCGCCTGACGGCTCACCTGATCAAGACCCAAGGCCTGCGTGTGGGCATGACCAACACCGACGGTGTGTATGTGAATGGCCGGCAAACCGACTCGGGCGACTGCAGTGGCCCGCGCAGTGCACGCAATGTGCTGATGCACCCCGATGTGGATGCTGCGGTGTTTGAAACCGCCCGAGGTGGCTTGCTGCGCGAAGGCTTGGCCTTTGACCGCTGCAATGTGGCCGTGGTCACCAACCTCGGAGGTGGTGACCACTTGGGCTTGAACTACATCACCACACTGGAAGACTTGTCGGTGCTCAAGCGCGTGATTGTGCTGAACGTTGAGCAAAACGGCATGGCCGTGCTGAACGCCGCTGATCCTGCCGTGGCCATGATGGCGCCACACTGCCCTGGCGATGTGACGTTTTTTGCACTGGATGCCAACCACCCCGTTTTGGCCACCCACCGCGCCCAAGGCAAGCGGGTGGTCTTCACAGAAGACGGTCACATCGTGGCGCAAAAGGGCAAACAAACCTTCCGTATTCCACTGGCCAATGTGCCCATCACGCGGCAAGGCCAAATTGGCTTTCAGACCGAAAACGTCATGGCTTCGATTGGCGCGGCTTGGGCGGTGGGCGTGCCATGGGAGTCGATTGCCCAAGGCGTGGCCACCTTCATCAGCGATATCCAAGGCGTGCCGGGTCGCTTCAATGTGTTTGACTACCGTGGCGCCACCTTGATCGCTGACTATGGTCACAACCCCGATGCCATTCAGGCCTTGGTGCAAGCGGTAGACAACATGCCCGCGAAAAAGCGCATGGTCGTCATCAGTGGTGCGGGAGACCGCCGCGATCAAGACATTCGCGACCAAACCAAAATTTTGGGTCAGGCGTTTGACGAGGTGTTGCTTTACCAAGATGCGTGTCAGCGTGGCCGCGAAGATGGCGAAGTGATTGCCTTGTTGCGCGAAGGCTTGCAGGGTGCTGCGCGCACCACGCATGTACAAGACATTCAGGGCGAATTCAACGCCATCGACACCGCTTTGAGCCGTTTGTCAGCGGGGGACTTGTGCTTGATCTTGATTGACCAAGTGGAAGAAGCCTTGGCCTACATCACCGAAAAAGTCAAAGCCAGCACGGCTTGATGTTCAAGACCCGGCATTCATGAGCAAGGCCAGTGCCACACTGGCCTTGAACACCCCCGCCCACAGCCACCAGCGCCACCAATTGGCGGCATGGCGCTCAACCCAGCGGTAAAGCAAAGCACCCACCAGCACCGACAACAACAGCGCCGCCAACATGCCCAGCGCATGCGCCCAGAGCACGTCAGGCCACAGCGACACCACGCTCGCACTGACCAACAGGCTTACCCCAAAATGCGTCAGAAAAACAGAGTAAGACACCGTCGACAAACCCTGCACGGCGCGCCGCCATAAGGCCATCGGCTGCGTCCCGTTCGTCGATGGGGTCAACCCGTTGGGTGAACTCATCAGCAAGCCAGCCACCAACCACGCCGTGGCAATGCGCGAACGCGGCTCCAGCGCCC
Source organism: Pseudomonadota bacterium (assembly GCA_041179665.1). Lineage (GTDB taxonomy): Bacteria > Pseudomonadota > Gammaproteobacteria > Burkholderiales > Burkholderiaceae_C > Limnohabitans_A. The sequence continues at coordinate 2,637 of JBEGTA010000256.1, read as the reverse complement.
AAGCCAGAGCGCCAACTAGCACAAAGAGCAGCCAAATGCCCACGCGTTGTTGCTGGGCGTTGGGTGCGTTCAAAAGAAGCCGCCGACGTCCTTCCCACGCCAGCAAGCCCAAGCCATATGAGCCGAAGAAATAAATGCCGTGGCTGTCCCATTCGGGGTTCAAGTTCCAGCCCCATAAAGAGGTGCAGGTCAGCCCGAGCCAGAGGCTCCAGCGCAGTGCCCAAGCCGAGGGCACCACCTGCACAGCACGACATGCTTTCACCACCACCAAGCTGAGCAAGGTCATGGCATACAACTGGAAATCGATCGCCACATACCAAACCCCTGCGGACAGAGAATCCATGTCCAACAGTTGTTGTGCCAACACCATGTGGGCGAATGCTTGCCCCCATTCAGGCGTGGCTGACAAACTGGCGTGGTCAAAATCAGGCCGCACCCATTCGGTGGCCAGCACCGTGAAACTGAGTGCAGCCAACAATGGGATGGCCAAGCGCAAGTAACGCTGGCCACCCAACCTCAGGGCCTCAAGTGGGCTCAGGGCTTCGAACCGCGCCAAAGCGCCAGCGGTCAAGTATCCGCTGCACACCAAAAAGAACTGCACCGCCAAACGGCCATGTTCGTCTAACACGGACACCACGCTCGGCCACGCTTTTGCCACCACATCAGACATGGGCCCATAAAAGGCCATGTGGTGCAACACGATCAGCAAGCAGCCCAGTGCCTTGACCGCATCGATCAAAAAAGACCGCCGCACAGTGTGCGGCGGCGTTGGCAATGTCGCGCTGAGTTGCACGGACTTTAAAGGGCCAATCGTGCTCGGGCTGCGGCGTACTCTCGCTTGAGTTTGGCCACGCGCTCAGCGGTGCTGACCACCGCATCGATGGCGCCAATGCCTTGGCCGCAACCCCAGATGTCTTTCCAGGCTTTTTTGGCGTCACCACCAAAGTTCATCTTGCTCGGGTCGGATTCGGGCAAATTGTCAGGATCAAGGCCCGAGGCACGAATGGACGGCGCCAAATAGTTGCCGTGCACGCCGGTGAACAAGTTGCTGTACACGATGTCATCGGAGTTGCAATCGACGATGGCTTTTTTGTAGTCATCTGTGGCACGCGCTTCGTGGGTGGCAATGAAAGCCGAGCCAATGTAGGCGAAGTCGGCGCCCATGGCTTGTGCCGCCAAAACCGCATCGCCAGAGGCGATGGAGCCGGACAAAGCGATGGGGCCATCAAACCATTGGCGGATTTCTTGAATCAAGGCAAAGGGACTTTTCACCCCGGCATGGCCACCTGCACCAGCAGCGACGGCGATCAAACCATCGGCGCCTTTTTCGATGGCTTTGTGGGCAAATTTGTTGTTGATGATGTCGTGCAACACTACCCCACCATAACTGTGCGCGGCTTGGTTGATTTCTTCGCGTGCACCCAGCGAAGTGATGATGATGGGCACCTTGTACTTCACGCACATGGCCATGTCGTGCTCAAGGCGGTCATTGCTCTTGTGCACGATTTGGTTGATAGCAAAGGGCGCTGCAGGATGGTCGGGGTTGGCGGCGTTGTAGGCCGCCAAGGTCTCCGTGATTTCGGCCAACCAGTCTTCCAACTGCGAGGCCGGCCGAGCGTTGAGCGCCGGCATCGAGCCGACAACACCCGCTTTGCACTGCTCAATCACCAACTTGGGGTTGCTGATGATGAACAACGGGGATGCGATGACGGGGAAAGGCAAATTCGCCAGCACTGGGGGCAGCTTGGACATGAGGTCTCCTAAATAATGGTGGGGGTCTGCTGCAGTTTCAGAAGGCGTCTAAGGCCATGGCCGTGACGCTGCCGGCACCTTCAACAATGCTGTCACGCACGCCCGGCGCTTTGGCCAAAATGTGGTCGGCGTAAAAACGTGCGGTCACCACTTTGGCGCTCATGAAAGCGGCATCCTGTGCTTGCGCTTCTGGGCTGAGGGCCACCAACAAGGCGCGGCCCAACTGCCAGCCCGCCATCAGGTTACCGGCCAACATGAGGTAGGGCACGCTGCCAGCAAACACATCGTTGGGATGCGCTTTGGTGTTGCCCGCCACGAAGTCGACCACATCGACGAACGCTTCGCGGGCCGCCTTCAATCGCTTGGCCACAGCTTGTGCATCGGCGTTGCCCGAGGCCATCAATTCGCTTTCGGTTTGGGCCACTTGCACGGCCAATGCTTTGGCAGTTTGGCCCCCATCGCGCGCGGTCTTGCGGCCCACCAAGTCGTTCGCTTGGATGGCGGTGGTGCCTTCGTAGATGGTCAAAATTTTGGCATCGCGGTAATACTGCGCAGCACCGGTCTCTTCGATGAAGCCCATGCCACCGTGCACTTGCACGCCCAAGCTGGTGACTTCCAAACTCATTTCGGTGCTGTAGCCCTTGACCAAAGGCACCATGAATTCATAAAACGCTTGGTTTTGCTTGCGCACTTCGGCATCGGGGTGGTGGTGCGCCGCATCGTAGGCGGCCGCAGCGGTGGTGGCCATGGCCCGGCAACCTTCGGTGTAAGCGCGCATGGTCATGAGCATGCGGCGCACATCGGGGTGATGCAGGATGGGGCCGGCGGCCGGCAAACTGCCATCGACAGGACGGCTTTGAATGCGGTCACGCGCATACTGCACCG
>JBEGTA010000255.1:0-3237 GCA_041179665.1 Pseudomonadota bacterium | reverse complement strand
GGGGCAAACAGCACATTCGGGTCGATGTTGCCTTGCAGGGCTTTGCCTGGACCTCCCACTGAGCCACCCACCAAAGCGCGTGCTGTGCCCAAATTCATGGTCCAGTCCAGCCCCAGCACCTCGCAGTCGAGTGCGCCCATCTCGGGCAGCCACAGCCCGCCGCCCTTGGTGAAGACAATGCGCGGAATGCGCGCGCCTTGGTGCTCGGTTTTGAGCTGGGCCAGCACGCGCGCGGTGTAGGCCAAGCTGAACTGCTGGAACGCGCCATCGGCCAGCACGCCGCCCCAGCTGTCAAAAATCATCACCGCCTGCGCACCCGCCTCAATTTGGGTGTTCAGGTACAGCGCCACCGCATCGGCGTTGATTTGCAAAATGCGGCGCATCAAATCGGGGCGGCTGTACATGAGGGTTTTGACATGGCGGTAATCGTCTGAGCCCGCGCCCTCGACCATGTAGCAAGCCAGCGTCCAAGGACTGCCCGAAAAGCCGATCAAGGGCACGCGGCCGTTCAAGGCTTTGCGGATGCTGGTGACGGCATCAAACACATAGCGCAGCTTGGCCATGTCGGGCACGGCCAACTCGGCTACAGCGGCCTCGTCGCGCACGCTCTTGGCGAACTTGGGGCCCTCGCCCATGGCAAAAGACAGGCCCAGGCCCATCGCATCGGGCACGGTCAAGATGTCGCTGAACAAGATGGCGGCATCCAGCGGGTAGCGGTCTAGGGGTTGCAGCGTCACCTCGGTGGCGTAGTCGACGTTGGTGGCCAGGCCCATGAAGCTGCCGGCTTTGGCGCGGGTGTCACGGTACTCGGGCAAATAGCGACCGGCTTGGCGCATGAGCCAGACGGGGGTGTGGTCGGTGGCTTGGCGCAGGCAGGCGCGCAGGAAGGTGTCGTTTTGGAGGGGGGCAAATGAAGAGGTGCTCATGCCTTAATTGTCGCAGGCTGAGCGGGCTGATTTGCACCGCCACAGCCTGACACCATCAACCGATACGCGGGTGAATGTTAAGGAGCCTTAGGCAACTTTTGCAGGGCCGCTTGCACTTCGGCCACGCTGGGCAACTCAGACAGCAGCACAGGCTGTTGCTTGGGCGCATACAAAGCATAAACCGGCACCCCACTGCGCCCCAAAGCGGTCAGAGCTTGGGTGATGGCCGGGTCTCTCCTTGTCCAGTCGGCACGCATGAGGACAACCCGTCGGTTCGCAAAATCGGCCAGCAGCTGGGCGTCGGCCAGCGTGGTTTTTTTGTTGTACTGACAGGTCACACACCAAGCCGCTGTGAAGTCCACAAACACAGGACGGCCTGCATCCAGATGGGCTTGCTGAGCCGCAGGGCTCCAGTTTTGCCATATTGAGGCGGAGTTGCCGCCGGGCGTTGGGGTTTGGCTTGGGCTGGCGTTGGCCGTGGCCGTGGCCGTGGTCATGTTGGCGCTGATCTCTGCAGCACCCGCGTTTTCACGCAACACCCCGGGCAGCCAAGTGCTCGAGAGCCACACCAAGAGGCACGCAAACAGGCCGCCCAAAATCCAGCGGGTGCGGCCTGTCAAACCCCAAGCCCAAACCAGTCCTGATACGGCCAACAAGATGGCCAGCAGCCCACTGGCACCATCGATGCCGGTTTGTTGGCCCAACACCCACAAAAGCCAGATGACCGTGGCGAACATGGGGAATGCCATGGCTTGACGGAAAACCACCATCCAGGCTCCTGGCCGAGGCAGTGCACGCGCAATGCCAGGCCACCAGCTGGCGGCCAAATAAGGCAAAGCCATGCCCAAGCCCATGGCCGCAAAAACCGCCAATGCTTGCCAAACCGGCAAGGCAATCGCCAAACCCAATGAGGCGCCCATGAAGGGGGCCGTGCAGGGCGAGGCAACCGCCACAGCCAATACCCCAGACAAAGCGGCGTCCACTGTCGGGTGGCGGCTTTGCAGTGTGGCCAGACGGTTGGGCAGGAGATTTCCAAACTCAAACAGACCTGCGAGGTTCAGGCCCAACAAGGTGAACAACAAGGCCAACCCAGCCACCACCAGCGGCGACTGCAACTGAAAGCCCCAACCCAGTTGCTCACCAGCGGCTCGTAAGGCCAACATCAAACCGCCCAGCAGTAAGAAAGAAATCACCACGCCCGCGGTGTACGCCATGCCGGCTGCGCGGTGGCGGGCGGTGGTGTGTGCCTCATCGTTTTGCGTTTGAGCAAAGCCCAACACCTTGATGGCCAGCACCGGAAAGACGCAGGGCATCAGGTTCAAGAGCAACCCACCAAGCAAGGCTCCCAGAATGGCCAATAAGAGGCCCATGGTGGTCGTGCTGGCGAGGGGTTTTGCCGTTGATTGTGTATTCGCATTGGCGAGTGCATTTTCGGCAAGAGCTTTGGCCAGCGCAGGTGAAATCTCCGCCTGTAATGCTGGCGCCAGTGCTGGCCAAGTGCCGATGACCGGCACCTCGATCTCGTAAGCGGGGGCTTTGGGAGATGACTCCTGACCGCTGGCGATCAACCAGCGCATGGTTTTGGGGCTCTCACTGCGCTCTTGAGACACCGGAATTTGAGCGATCCAGAGCTCGCCTTGCCAGCTTTGTGTCCAGTCTTTGCCTTGCACGGCCGCGTTGTGCACCACTTGGGCTGTGACTGGAAACGCTGCTAGCGTTTTTCCGTGTAACGAGGCGGGCAGCCCTTCAATGCTCAGTTCGAGTTGACGGCCATCCTTTGACAGTGTGGCTTTGCCGGTTGTGACCGATGGCGCATTGGCAGCCGATCGCGGCAGTGGTTGTGCAATGCGTTGGCGGCTGACTTCAAACAGCGCGGCCTGTTGCACGAGGGGCGTGGCCGCGCGCAAGCTGAGGGTGAATTGCCCTTCCTGCGGAATACATTCTTGGCGGCAAACCAACCACTCTGCCTTCAGTTGGATGGACAAAGGCGCTTGCGCAGACCCCTTGAAGTCGGCACTGGCTGTCACGGGCACAGCCAGCAGCAGAGAGCCTTCGTATCCGTAGTTGGCCAAGCTGCCAATTGGAATTTTTTTGGGCAATGGCCAGGCGATTTCGCCGGCTTGCAGGCCGTCTGGCAATTGCCAATGCAACCGCGTGGGCAGCCCCGAGTCTCCGGGGTTTTGCCAATAGGTGTGCCAATGGGGTTGGTGCGCGATGTGCAGGCCAAGCCAAAAGGTCTCGCCCGCCTGAATGCCTTTGGGGGCATGCACCACCAACTCGGCCCGCACTTGGTCGGTCACCACCACATGGG
>JBEGTA010000254.1:0-2614 GCA_041179665.1 Pseudomonadota bacterium | reverse complement strand
TGTTTCGCCGCTACTTGGACTACAACGTGTTTGAGTCGCTGCGCACGCTGCACCAGCAAATTCGCGACCACGCCTCCAAGCGCAGTGCTGGCCACCCCGAGCGGGCCAACGATGTCAAATTATCACGGGGCGGCATTCGTGAAATCGAGTTCATCGTGCAACTCTTGCAGGTCGTACGCGGCGGGCAGTTTCCGGAGTTGCGCACTCGCCCTACGCTGGACGCTTTGAAGCGCGTGGCCAAGGCCGGGCTCATGCCCGCGGCCACGGCCGAAGCTTTGGGCGCCGCTTATGTGTTTTTGCGCCAAGTCGAACACCGCATTCAGTATTTGGACGACCAGCAGACCCATGTTTTGCCCGTCCGCGACGACGACTTGGCTTGGATCGCCAGCACGTTGGGCTTTGAAAACACCTGCGCTTTTTTGGCGGCGCTGGACGCACACCGGGAAGTGGTGGCGCAAGAGTTTGACACCTTGCTCGGCGGCGACCGCGAATGCAAAACCTGCAATGGCAAGAACGGTCAACGCGAAGTCACCGAGCTGGAAGGCATCGTCGGCGTGTTCAAGGGCCGCATTGGCGAACGGCTGGCCGAATGGCCGGCCAATCCCCGCGTGCAGGCCTTGCGTGACGATGCCCGTGGCCGTTTGATGCGCCTCTTGCAGCGCACCGCGCAATGGCTCGAGGTTGGCCGTGTCAGCGAAGAGTCGGTGCTGCGCATGGTGGCGTGGATTGAACCGCTGCTGCGCCGCGAAAGTTATTTGGCGCTGATGCTCGAGCGCCCTTCGGTGCACGAACGCTTGCTGCGTTTGCTGGGCGCGGCCAAGTGGCCCGCCCGTTATTTGTTGCAGCACCCCGGCGTGATCGACGAATTGGCGGGGGGCAACTTGTTTCAAAGCCGCTTTGATGCGGCCGAGTTTGAAAGCGAACTGCAAGCGCGGGCGTTGGCCCTGAGCCGCACGGGTGAGGACGACGAGGAAAGCCTCTTGAACCTGCTGCGCCGTGCCCACCATGCCGAGCAATTTCGCACCTTGGCGCGCGATGTGGAGGGCGTGTTAACGGTCGAACAAGTGGCAGACGACCTGAGTGCATTGGCCGATGCGGTGCTGCGCGTGACCGCGCGTTGGTGCTGGGATCGCCTGAAGACCCGACACCGCGAAGAGCCGGCCATTGCCATCATTGGCTATGGCAAATTGGGCGGCAAAGAGCTCGGTTATGGCAGCGACTTGGACATCGTGTTTGTGTACGACGACGAAGACGAGCGCGCGCAAGAAATCTATGCCGCCTATGTGCGCAAGATGATCAATTGGATGACGGTTAAAACCGCCGAAGGCGATTTGTACGAGATTGATACCGCGCTGCGGCCGAATGGCAACTCGGGTTTGCTGGTCACCCGTTTTGAGGCCTATGCCGATTACCAACAACAACGTGGCAGCAACACCGCTTGGACTTGGGAACACCAAGCCATGACGCGGGCCCGCTTTGTGATGGGCTTGCCCAGCTTGGCGCCCCGCTTTGATGCGGTTCGGTGCGCGGTGATTGGTGCGCCACGCGACGCGGCCAGTTTGAAGGCCGAAATTGTGGCCATGCGCGACCGTGTGCGGCAGGGGCATCCGGTCAAGGCCGAGCGGTTTGATGTGAAACACAGCCCCGGTGCGATGGTGGACGCCGAATTTGTCGTGCAGTATTTGGTGCTGATGCACACCGCCCATCACCCTGATTTGGCCGACAACGTGGGCAACATTGCTTTGTTGCAACGGGCAGAAAAAGTCGGTCTGTTGCCCACCGGGGTGGGCGAGGCTGCGGCCAATGCCTACCGTGAAATGCGCCGAGTTCAGCACCGCGCCCGCTTGAATGAAGAGCCCACCGATGTGCCGTTGAACGTGCTGTCGGCAGAGCGCGATGCGGTGCTGAAACTCTGGCAATTGGTGATGGGTTAAACCGAGCCTTTAGCCCGCCCCCGAATTTGCCCGAACCCATCCGAACCCGCCCTCATTCGCCCGAAGCCCCCCGAACCCTGCCGAAGCCCCCGTGTTTTCTGGGGGGCTGTGCCCAGCGGCAGCGCCAAGGGCACCACCAACCGCTAAACTTGCTGCACTGCACAACAACGTGCGATCAACCATGCGCCGTCCATGACGAGCAACGATCTGGACATAGCGAATAGGGAACGGGGAAGAGTCATGAAAAAACGAGGTGTTTGGGCCAGTGCCTGCAATGGGCTTTGGACGGTTTTGGGTGTGAGTTTTGGCCTGAGCTTAGGTTGGGGTTCGGCGTCTGTGGCGCTGGCCCAAGAAGCCAACAAACCCCCCACCGCCAAGCCCAGCTTGACCGTCACTGTGGCCACACCGCAAGTGGCCAACATGGCACAAAAAATCAGTGCCAATGGCTCGTTGGCGGCTTGGCAAGAGGCCGTGGTCGGGGCCGAGGCCAATGGCCTGAAGATCACCGAGGTGCGCGTCAATGTGGGCGACCGTGTGCAGCGAGGCGATGTGCTGGCCTTGTTGCAGTCGGACACTTTGGCCGCCGAATTGGCGCAGGCCGAAGCGGGTCTGGCCGAGGCCACGGCCAACGCCGCAGAAGCCAAAGCCCAAGCAGAGCGCGCGCGCAATTTGCAGCAGCA
>JBEGTA010000253.1:0-3209 GCA_041179665.1 Pseudomonadota bacterium | reverse complement strand
CGCGGGCCAAGATGGCCATGTCGCGCGCAGACGATTTGTGCGCCGGGTCAGGCAGGCCCGTGGGGTTCACAAAATGGGTGTTGGTCATGCCCAAGCGCTGGGCTTCGGCGTTCATCAGTTTCGCAAAACCGGCTTCCGATCCCGCCATGTGTTCGGCGATGGCTTTTGAGGCGTCGTTGCCCGATTGAATAATGATGCCGCGCAAGATGTCGATGACGGTGGCTTGGCTGTTTAACGGCAAATACATGCACGATTCGGCACTGGTGCCGCGGCACCAAGCGTTTTCACTCACCGAAACCAAATCGGTGGTTTTGAGTTTGCCCGCACGCAGCGCTTGCTCGACCAAATAGCTGGTCATCATTTTGGTGAGCGACGCGGGCGGCAGAGCTTCGTTGGCGTTGGCCGAGGCCAGCACTTCGCCCGAGTCAAAGTCCATCACCAGCCAGGCTTTGGCACTCAGGGCCGGGGGGGTGGGGGCCAGCATCACATCGGCGGCCAGCGGGGGCAGCGCATTTGCCGAAGCCGTGGCTTTTTTGGCAGGCGTTGCTTTTTTCTGCGGTGCCGCTTTCTTTTGTGCGGCGTTTTTACCGGTCTGTTGACCCGCAGCCCAAGCGGGTGAGGCGGACATCAGCACGCTGGCTGAGACGGCCAAAAGAACGGGAAACAAAGAGGCGGTCAGCGATGTGCGCAGGGTGGATAGAGAAGAAGTTTGGGTTTTCATTTTGTTCACGGTCAGAGCTTGGATTGTCGCGTGATTTGGAGGCCAATCTGCCGCAAAGCAGCAGAGAAATGTGGCTTCAGCGTGCGCCAGAAACAGGGGGCAGGGTCATCAAGGGAATGTCTTTGGCGGCGGCCAGTTTGTCGAGTTGGTTGCGCGTTTGGTTGGCCAAAAATGCCGCAATGCCTTGGCGGGTGGATGCTTTGAAAAGATCTCGAATCGGGTCGGTCAATGGCACTTGGGCGGCTTCGCACAGGCGCGCCGCAAAGTGGGGCTCTAGCGCGGCAACAGCAACGCGGCCATTTTTGCAGGCATACAAGCGGTAGCCCGCATGCGCGCCGCCCACCGCGCCGTCGGGGGTGGTCATGCGCCATTGACGCGGCAAGGCCAGCCAAGCAGCGGCATCGGATAGGGCCACTTCGTGGCGCGAACCTTGGCCCGTTGTTTTGAGGGCGATCAATGCTTTCAGCGTGGCCTCACTGGCCATGAGCGCGCCGCCCATGTCGGCAAACAAACTCGGGGGCAATTCCAAGCCATTGACCAAGTCCACCTCGGCTTGGTAGGTCAGGTCGTGGCCAGCAATCTCGGCCAACGCGCCCGGTGCGCCGACCACTTCAATCAAGCTGAGCGCCGGGTATTGGGCGTGCAAGGTTTTCCATCCGAGCCCCAATTTGCGAAGGGCCGATGGGCGAAAAGAGGTCAGCAACACATCGGTGTTGGCCAGCAATCGGTGCAGTGCCGCTTGGCCTTTGCTTGTCTTCAAATCCAAAGCTTTTTGCCGCACGCCTTGGTGCAGCAAGGCGTAACCCGTGGGGGTGTAGTGCTGCATGGGGTCACCCGCGGGCGGGTTGATCTTGCTGCAGTGCGCGCCCATTTGCGCCAAGCGCATGAGCGCGGCAGGGCCGGGCAAGTTGAGGGCGAGGCTAACGACGCGGATGCCGCGCAAGGGTTTGAGGGTGCTCATGTTGGCCTGCATTTTAGTCAGGCCCTGACCCCCCTCGGCGGGTTTCAGTCGCCAAAGTCCAGCGGCAAGCCGACATAGTTTTCGGCCATGGTGCGTGAGCCGGCGGCGCTGTGAATCAGGTAGTCCAGCTCGGCGTCTTGAAAGCGTTGGCCCATCTCGCCGTTTTCTGGAAAGTGGTGCATCAAGCTGGTGAACCACCAGCTGAAGCGCTCGGCGCGCCAAATGCGGCGCAAGCAGCGCTCGGAATAGGTGTCAATGCCCGCTTCGGTTTTGTCTTGGAAATAGGCGATGAAGGCTTGCGACAGGTACTTCACATCGGTGGCCGCCAAGTTCAAGCCTTTGGCGCCGGTGGGGGGCACGATGTGGGCCGCATCGCCGGCCAAAAAGAGACGGCCAAAACGCATCGGTTCGGTGACAAAGCTGCGCAGCGGGGCAATGCTTTTCTCGATGCTGGGACCGGTCACCAAGTGGTCGCACGCCTCGGGGTCGAGGCGCCGGCGCAGCTCGGCCCAAAAGGCGTCGTCTGACCATTGCTCGACTTTGTCGGTCAGGGGCACTTGCAGGTAATAGCGGCTGCGCGTGGCGCTGCGTTGCGAGCACAGCGCAAAGCCGCGCGTGCTGTTGGCGTAAATCAGCTCGTGGTGCACTGGCGGCGTGTCTGATAAAACGCCCAACCAGCCGAAGGGGTAGACCTTTTCAAACTCTTTGATCGAGCTTTTGGGCACGCTCGCCCGGCACACGCCATGAAAGCCATCGCAACCCGCAATGAAGTCGCATTCGAGGGTGTGCAGTTGGCCATTTTTTTCATAGGTGACACGCGGTTTGGCGCTGTCAAACTCATGCACTTGCACGTTTTCTGCTTCATAGATGGTGGGCAAACCGGCCGCTTGCCGTGCCGCCATCAAGTCGCGTGTGACCTCGGTCTGGCCATACACCATGACATTTTTGCCGCCGGTCAATTGGTTCATGTCGATGCGGTGGCGTGCCGATTTGAAGAGCAAATCAAAGCCGCTGTGGACCAAGCCTTCTTGGTGCATGCGCTGGCCCACGCCAGCTTCGTCCAGCAAGTCCATCGTCACTTGCTCCAGCACACCCGCGCGAATGCGCGACAGCACGTAATCGCCGCTTTGGCGCTCCACAATCACGGCGTCGATGCCGGCTTTGTGCAGCAGTTGGCCCAGCAACAAGCCCGAAGGGCCAGCGCCCACAATGGCCACTTGGGTGCGTGTGGTTGACATGAACGGTCTCCTGAATAGCGGTAATGCAATCGCCGCAAGCTTAGGCGGCCGTTGTCCAGTGACCGTCACGGGCAAAACGAGTTTGCGCGTTGGATGGTTAATTTGTGCGATAATCGCGCAAATTGACGAAGGTTAAGGTGGGCTTTAACGTTCCTGTTCAACGCTACTTCACATGGTTTTCAAGAGAGGGGCACATGACGATCGCCAAAGCCGATTACATCGAAGGGTTGGCCAAAGGGCTGGCCGTGCTGGAAGCCTTTGACACCGAGCGGCAAAAGCTCAACGCCAC
>JBEGTA010000252.1:0-4779 GCA_041179665.1 Pseudomonadota bacterium | reverse complement strand
TGCTGGCGGGTCGAGTCGGCCAGTTTGGACAACTCAATCACGGTGAAGGTGATTTCTTCCGACGCTGCCGAGTTGCTTTGCGCAATGCGGTTCAAGCTGGTGACGTTGGAGTTGATCTCTTCCACCGCACTGCTTTGCTGCTCAAGGGCCGCAGAGATGCGTTGCAACATTTGGTCGGCCTCGATCGAGCTGCGCTCGATCAGCGCCATGTCGTGGCTGACCTCTTTCACCGCAGACACGGCCTTGGCGGTTTCGGCCACGGCTTGTTGCACCAAGCGGGCGATTTCTTGCGAGCTTTCAGCACTGTTGGCGGCCAATTTGCCCACCTCTTCGGCCACCACCGAGAAGCCCTTGCCGTGCTCGCCAGCACGGGCCGCTTCGATAGCGGCGTTGAGCGACAGCAGATTGGTTTTGTTGGCGATCTTCTCGATCACTTCGGTGATCTTGTTGATCTTTTCTGAGTTGGCCGCGATCGAGCTGACCACTTCGACCATCTGGTCCATCTTGGCCATGCCCTTGCGCATGAGGTTCATCGAGTCTTGCGACTTCTGGCTCGCCACAGCGGTGTTGCGCGACACATCGGCCACCGACTCGGCGCTCTGACGCACCGCGGTGGACACCTGAGAAATCGCGTGGGTTTGGTTTTGCGCACCGTCCGAGATCTGACCAATCGCGTTACTGGTCTCGTTGGCGGCGGTGGCCACCTGACGGGTGTTGCTGTGAATCACTTGCATGGCGTCAGCCAAAGCATGCAAAGAGGCATTGATGTTGGCCTTCAGTTGGTCCAAATCACCACGGCCTTCGACTGTGACGCGGTTGGTCAAATCGCCTTGTGCGACGGCACCCATCACCGAGCCTACGTTGCCAATCATGGCTTCCATGCTGCGCAAGGCCGACATGGCTTGTTCAATGCTCTTCTTAAACTCGCCACGCATTTGGGTGGTGGCGGTGCGGAAGCTGAAGTCGCCGTTGTACATGGCATGGGTCAAGCCATTGATGCCGGACATGGTGGCCTGCACGCTGTCCATCGACTCGTTGACGGCGGTTTTCATGATCGCCAAATCACCACTCAGCTCCATGTTGACGCGGCGCGACAAGTCGCCCTGCGACAAACTGGTCACCACTTGGTTCACTTGGTTGATGGCCTCTTGCTGAGCCACCAACAGTTGGTTGAAGGCTTTGGCGGTTTGACCCACTTCGTCGTTCTGGCTCACTGTGACACGGCGCGAGTAATCAAAGTTGCGGGCCACATCGGTCACCACAGCCTGCACTTCTTTCAAGGGGCCGACCACGGAGCGCACAATCCACAGCGCCGCCAACAAGCCCAAGGCAATACCGCCCACCAACAAAATAATGCTGACGGTGCGTGCTAAGTTGTAATCACCTTTGCTCGTCACGTACTCTTCTTTGGCCACCGTGAGTTGCACTTCGATCAGCTCAGAAAACTTGCCGCTGATCGGGTCGATGGCGGGGTACAGAGGACCACGGGTGTAGGCCGCAATGGCTTCCGCGTCTTCTTTCGTCATGATGGCCATCAGATCGTCGATCTGCTTGTTGGTCGTTTCCATCATGGGCTCGATCTCACCCACCAGCTTGGTCTCGGCTTCGACCAGGACAGTGCCTTTGTAGGCTTTCCATTTTTCGTCGATCACCTTTTGGGCTTCGGAAACGTTTTTACGGCCCTCTTCCCATGTGAAGTTGCCGTTGCGCACTTTGTGCGAGGCATCCACGATGTTGACGGCGTACATGTCGGCAATCACCTTCAGGTCGCGCAAAGGCACCACACGGTCGTCATACACCGTTTGCAAACCTGCAACGGTAGAAGCCATGCCGCGCAAACCCATGACACCCACCACGATGGAGATGAGGGACAAAAACAGAACCAGACCAATCAGTCGTGTGTTCACACTGGTGTTGTTGAGCACTTCTTATTTCCTTCAAATAGGCGATCAATGCCTTTGGTTGTTCAATGCACGGTGAAGGGTTGCTGCTGCGCCAAAACCAAGGCCGCTTGAGAATCGACGGCTTTGGAGTAGTAAAAACCCTGGATGACCAAATCACCCAATGTGCATGCTAATTCGTACTCTTTAAGGGTTTCTACCCCCTCCAGAACTACTTTTAGCCCCAAACTATGTCCAAGATTGACAATACCACGAAGTAGATCGAGATTTCTATCGGAATCTACTATTCCCACAATAAAAGAACGGTCCACCTTGATTTCGTTCAGAGGGATGTTTCTCAGGCGCGACAACGACGAAGTGCCGACCCCAAAGTCGTCCATGCTCAACAGAAACCCCTCTTGGCGCAGCTCTTCCACAATTTCGTGACCCGCCTCGCCCAAATCGGCCAACACGCTTTCGGTGATTTCGAGACCCATGTCTTGGGGTGACAAACCCGCTTGGCGAACCATGCGGATCATGCCGTCGCGGAAAGATTTAGACAGCAACTCGCCGTTGGACACGTTGAACGAAATGGGCAGATGGCAGCCCGCCAATTGCCATTGGCGCTGGGTGTCGACAATTTGCTGAAAGATTTGCAGCCCCACCTCAATCATCAAGCTCGAGCTTTCGAGCATGGGCAAAAACTCGTTCAGGGGAATCAAGCCTTGCTCGGGGTGCAGCCATCGCATCAGCGCCTCAAAGCCCACAATTTGGCCGGTTTCGGCGTTCACCTTGGGCTGAAAAAACGGATGAAACTGGTGCCGCTCCAAGCCCAAAATCACGTTGTGCTCGGTGCCCTTGTGGCTGGCCGAAGGCAAATCAAACAAGTGGCTGGCCATCTCAAAACCATTGCCACCGCGCTTTTTGACACGCCGCATGGCCATGTCCGCGGACGACAACAAGGCATCAAACTCGGCTTGTAAAGCAGCCGATTGCGCCATGCCCACGCTCATCGAAAACACAAAGCGTTGCGACTGGGTTTCAAGCGGCTGCGACAAGCCATGCAACACCGTGCCCAGCCAGTGGGGCATGCCCAAAGCGGGGCTGGGCATGTGCAGCATGAGGGCAAATTCATCGCCACTCAAGCGGGCCGCGGCCACCACCTGCTGCGGCCAGGCCGACAAGGTGTTCAGGCCTTGCAACAAGCGCTCGCCAATTTGGGCAATGGTCCAGTCGCCGGCCTCAAAGCCCAACAAGTCGTTGACGCGCTTGAAGCGGTCGACATTCAACAGCACCAAGGCCAGGTGCTGGTGCTCCTCGTGCGGTTGCTCGCGCAGGGCCAAAAAGCGCTCACGCAGCTCAGGCCGCGAGAGCCATTGCAGTGCTTGGGGATGGGCCGAGACAGAAGCTGCGGACGACTCAGCCAAGCGCTCGGCGGGCCGAGAGGCCTCGGGCTGAACCTGCGAAACCCACAGCGCGTATTGACGCGCTTGATCCGCCCGCGGGGCGAGTGCATGCAAGCGCAGTGAAGCCGGCAAACGCTGTGCGCCCGAGGTGTGCACGAGCGCCCGCACAGCGGGCACGTCTTGGCCACTGTCGCGGCACACATCGGCCGCCGCCAAATGCGCGGCCCAATCGTCAGAAAAATGGGGGATCAGGTGGCCAATACGCACGCCCTGCATGTCGGCGCGGTCGAACCTGAACAAGGCCAATGCAGCGGGGTTCGCCTCTTGGACCAAGCCAGCCGAGTCGACCACCAACAAGGCGGCATCGCAGCTGTCAAAAACCGAGCGCCAGTGGGTCGCGTCGAGTGCTGCAGCCGCGCTCATGTGTCAAACCCGCGGCGGGGTTTTTTGCAGTTGGGTCAAGATGCCGTCGGTCACTGTCATGTTGGTTTTCAGGGCGCGCATGCGCGCCTGAAACTCAGATTCAGCGATCTCTTCGAGCGTCATGGGCTTGGGCGCTGCCACGGGCGCAGGCTCGGGCAAAACCTCGGCTGCGGCAGGTGTCTCCACCGGGGCCTGCACCTCGGGCTCGGGCTCGGCGACAGGCGCGGCGGGTTCGTCTTCGCCTTCCAGCTCGGCCAAAGCGCGCTGGACGTCCAAGGGGTTGTCGGCACGGGCCGGACCACCACTCAGCGACTGCGCCTGCAGCTTGATGCGCTGCGCGGCATCGGCGAGTTCGTTGATTTTTTGACGGTTGTCTTTTTCAGGCGCTTCCAGCTTTGCAGACAACTCTTCGTCGGTCTTGACGGCTTCTTTGGCAGCGCGGCCGTCGCGATCGGGCAAGCCCTCTTCTTCGCCCGACAACACTTCGTCGGTGGCGACGCCTTCTTTTTTGATCTTCAGGTCGCGCTCGGGGGCGGTGTCTTCGTTGCCTGAGAGCATGCGGTCTTTTTCATGCTCGGCACGGGCTGCACGGCCATCACGCTCGGCCAAAACGCCTTCGCGACTGCCTTTGAGTTCTTCGTCTGCCGAAACACCCCCCTCGGCACCCAAAAACCGTTCAGCGTTGACGCCTTCTTTGGCCAGGCCCCCGGTGTCCTCGGCTTGGCTTTCGCGCATGACCGAGCCGGTTTGCCCGGCGGCTTTGCCGGGCTCTGTTGGCACATGGCCTTGCGCGCGGTCGCGGGCTGCAGCGCCCTCGCCCACAAACGCGTTGCGGCCTTCTTTTTGTTCTTCAGTGATGTCGGCTTCGGCTTGCGCCGAGCGGGCTTTTTCCTCGGCCTCGACCGATTGCTTGAGTTGCGCGTGACCACGCTCGGTGGTGGTTTCTTGACCAATGACCGCGTCTTCGGCATCCGGCTCGTTAGAGCTCACGATGTTGCGCTTGGTCTGGGCGTTCTTGTTGTCAAGCCCGACCTGCACCGAATGGCGGGCGCCGCTCGAGATGATTTGAG
>JBEGTA010000251.1:0-4096 GCA_041179665.1 Pseudomonadota bacterium | reverse complement strand
GTCGGGATGCCGTAGCGCAACAGCCCTTCCATGGTGTATTCGGCCAAGATGACGCCGTTGAAACGGCCTTGGTCGTTGCTGAGGGGCGTGTGCAACTGCAACACCGCATTGGGCACGTCGCGGTCGTTTTCGCCGTCAATGCGCCCGTAAATGGGCTGCATCAGATCGCGCGCCAAACTGAAATGGTTTTCGGTTTCGCCCAGTTTGAGCACAGTGCCAGGCCGCAGGCTTTGGGTGGACAAAATGCTGGAGACACTTTGGTTGGCCACAATCCGCCGTCGGTCATCGATCCAAGTCAGGCTAATCAATTCGGGATATTGCTGCACCATGCCTTCGGCGCGGGACAGGAACTGTTCGATACGAATCTCTTTGTTAGAGACATCGCGGGCCAAGCGCATGACTTGTTCTTGGCGCTCCAGCAGTCTTAAGCGCAAGCGCTGTTGCGCGTATTCCACATCGCGTTTGATGGCTTCTTGCTCGCGCTCCACTTCTTCTACGCGCAGATACCAGAATGCACTGGCAATGGCGGCCAAAAAGAGCAACACAGCAGCTACAGGGGCCAAATTGGCAAATCGGTCTTGTTTATTGGGCGATTGGCGTAACCACCATGTGCGCCACCAGGCCCAAGGCCCGGTCTTTTTCACCACTTTGACTGCTCTGTTCAATTCCATGCCGCCGAGTTTAGGGGACAAGCCTCAGCTATTTCAGTTCAGGGGCATCTTCTTCGTCTCATGATTTTTCAATAAATTTCACAATACAAAAACTGTCAGCATAATTTGAAATTTGAAAAAAATTATGTAAAAATTCGGGCATCATTTTCAAAACAACACGAGGAGACCAACATGACAGCGGCAAACCCCCAACAGCCGGCGCTGGATATGGACAGCCAAGAGACACGTGAATGGATGGACGCGTTGTCCGCCGTGATCGAAAAAGAGGGCGGCGAACGTGCCCACTTTTTGATTGAGCAGTTGCTCGAACATGCACGCGAAAACAGCATCGACATGCCGTTTTCAGCCACCACGGGCTATGTCAACACAATTGAGCCCAACCAAGAAGCCCGTTGCCCCGGCAACATCGAGATTGAAGAGCGTCTGCGCGCCTACATGCGCTGGAACGCCATGGCCATGGTCGTTAAGGCCAACCGCCACAACCCCGCAGACGGCGGCGATTTGGGTGGTCACATTGGCTCGTTTGCATCGCTGGCCCACATGTTTGGCGCTGGTTTTAACCATTTCTGGCACGCCGAAAGCGAAAACCACGGCGGCGACTGCCTCTATATCCAAGGCCACGTGTCGCCTGGTGTCTATGCCCGCGCTTATTTGGAAGGCCGCTTGACGGAAGAGCAGTTGCTCAACTTCCGCCAAGAAGTCGATGGCAAAGGCCTGTCGAGTTACCCCCACCCCAAACTCATGCCCGAGTTTTGGCAGTTCCCCACCGTGTCGATGGGCCTTGGCCCCTTGATGGCGATTTACCAAGCCCGCTTCTTGAAATACTTGCATGCGCGCGGCATTGCCAACACCGAAAACCGCAAGGTCTGGGTCTTCTGTGGCGACGGCGAGATGGACGAAGTCGAATCGTTGGGCGCCATTGGCTTGGCCGCCCGAGAAAACCTCGACAACCTGATTTTTGTCGTCAACTGCAACTTGCAACGTTTGGACGGCCCGGTGCGCGGCAACGGCAAGATCGTGCAAGAACTCGAAGGCGAATTCCGCGGCTCTGGCTGGAATGTCATCAAACTGCTCTGGGGCAGCGAGTGGGACAGCTTGCTGGCCCGCGACAAAGACGGCGCTTTGCGCAAGTTGATGATGGAAACCTTGGACGGTGACTACCAAGCTTTCAAGGCCAATGACGGTGCATATGTGCGCAAGCATTTCTTTGGCCGCGACCCGCGCACCCTCGAAATGGTGGCCCATTTGACGGACGACGACATCTGGAACCTCAAGCGCGGTGGCCATGATCCCCAAAAGGTGTATGCCGCTTACCACGAGGCGGTGAACACCAAGGGCCAACCCACCGTTTTGCTGATCAAGACCGTGAAGGGTTTTGGTATGGGCAAAGCAGGTGAGGGCAAGAACACCGTTCACCAGACCAAGAAATTGACAGACGAAGACATCCGCTACATGCGCGATCGCTTCAACCTGCCGATTCCGGACAGCGAGTTGTCGAAGATTCCGTTCTACAAACCCGCCGATGACACGCCCGAAATGCGTTACTTGCACGAGCGCCGCAAGGCCTTGGGTGGCTACTTGCCCAAGCGCCGCGTCAAGGCCGACGAGAGCTTCACGGTGCCTTCGCTCGACACCTTCAAAGCAGTGATGGAACCCACAGCGGAAGGCCGTGAGATTTCGACCACCCAAGCCTATGTGCGTTTCCTCACCCAGTTGTTGCGCGACCAAGCGCTGGGCCCACGCGTGGTGCCTATTCTTGTGGACGAAGCCCGCACCTTTGGTATGGAAGGCTTGTTCCGTCAAATCGGTATTTACAACCCCGCAGGTCAGCAATACACCCCGGTCGATAAAGACCAGGTGATGTACTACAAAGAAGACGTTGCAGGTCAAATCTTGCAAGAGGGCATCAACGAAGCGGGCGGTATGTCCAGCTGGATTGCAGCGGCCACCAGCTACTCGACCAGCAACCGCATCATGGTGCCGTTCTATGTGTATTACTCGATGTTCGGCTTCCAGCGCATTGGCGACTTGGCGTGGGCGGCGGGTGACATGCAAGCCCGCGGTTTCTTGTTGGGTGGCACTTCCGGCCGCACCACGCTGAACGGCGAAGGCTTGCAGCACGAAGACGGCCACAGCCACATCATGGCCAACACCATTCCCAACTGCGTGTCTTATGACCCGACCTTTGCACACGAAGTCGGCGTCATCCTGCACCACGGTTTGAAGCGCATGGTCGAGAAGCAAGACAACGTCTTCTACTACTTGACCCTGCTGAATGAAAACTACGCCATGCCTGGCCTCACGCCCGGCACCGAAGAGCAGATCATCAAGGGGATGTATTTGTGCAAGCCAGGTGCAGCAGGTGAGAAGCGCGTGCAATTGCTGGGCTCGGGCACCATCTTGCGCGAGTCGATTGCCGCGCAAACCTTGCTGGCCACCGACTGGGGCATGCAAGCGGATGTGTGGAGCTGCCCAAGCTTCAACGAGTTGACCCGCGACGGCCAAGACGCCGAGCGCTTCAACTTGTTGCACCCCCTGGAAACCCCACGCGTGTCTTTTGTGGGCCAGCAACTGGCCAAGCACAACGGCCCTGTGGTGGCATCGACCGACTACATGAAAGCCTACGCAGAGCAGATTCGTCCTTTCATTCCGAAAGGCCGCACCTACAAAGTGTTGGGTACCGACGGTTTTGGCCGTTCAGATTTCCGCAGCAAGCTGCGCGAGCACTTCGAAGTCAACCGCCACTACATCGTGGTGGCCGCGCTCAAAGCGCTCAGCGAAGACGGCGTTGTGCCCGCCACGCAAGTGGCCGAGGCCATCAAAAAGTACGGTATCAACACCGACAAGATCAACCCGCTGTACGCTTAATTCCGGGAGACACACATGGCATTGGTAGAAGTACAAGTCCCGGACATCGGGGATTTTGATGAAGTGACCGTCATTGAGTTGATGGTCAAAGTGGGCGATACCGTGAAAGCCGAGCAATCGCTGATCACGGTCGAGTCTGACAAAGCCTCGATGGAAATTCCCTCCAGCACCGCAGGCGTGGTCACTTCCATGCGCGTGGCCTTGGGCGACAAGGTCAAGCAAGGCTCCATCGTTTTGGTGGTGGAAGCCTCGGGTGCTGCTGGTGCCACTGGCGCAACTGCAGCTCCTGCTGCAGCCGTAGCCGCACCGGTGGCTGCTGCGGTTGCACCTGTCGCTGTGGCAGCGGCGCCATCTGCAGCCACGGCTGCAGGCCCCGTTCAAGTGCATGTGCCTGACATTGGTGACTTCAAAGACGTGGTCGTCATCGAAGTCATGGTCAAGCCGGGCGACAGCATCAAGGTTGAACAATCGCTGATCACCGTGGAGTCTGACAAAGCCTCCATGGAAATCCCTTCATCCCACGCCGGTGTGCTCAAAGAGCTCAAAGTGAAAGTGGG
>JBEGTA010000250.1:0-4800 GCA_041179665.1 Pseudomonadota bacterium | reverse complement strand
TGGCGCCGGCGGTGACGGTGATTTCGCTCACCGGGTCGTAACGGCGGCCGTACAACGCTTCAATTTTTTTGGCCACCGCTTCGCGCAGTGGCGGCGCACCGATCATGGGCGGGTATTGGTTAAGCCCTTCGCGCATGGTGTCGTTAACGAGGTCGAGCAACTTGGGATCACACGGGAAGTCTGGAAACCCTTGACCCAAATTGACGGCGTTGTGCTCGGTGGCCAGCGCCGACATGACTGTGAAAATGGTCGTCCCCATGTTGGGGGCTTTGGAGATGAGCGCAGGGGTAGAAGTTGCGTGGTTCATGGGTTCAAAGCTCGTAGTCGTTGACATGGCCGTTCATGGCTTTGGTGATCAAAGGGGCGGTCAAGCGGTCGCTTAACAACTCAGCAAAGTGGTAGACGAAGTGTCGCAAGTAGGCGCCGCGTTTGAAAGCCACACGCGCCACATTCATGCCCAGCAATTGACCCAAGGGTCGAACATGAAGGTCTTTCACCGGGTCGTCTTTGACGGCCATCTCGGCCACTATGCCAATGCCCAAGCCCAAGCGCACATAGGTTTTGATGACGTCCGAGTCGATCGCCTCCAGTGCAATGCGGGGGTGAAGTTTATTGGCCGCAAACGCTTGGTCAATGCGGCCCCGACCTGTGAACGAAGGGTGGTAAGTGATGAGGGGCTCTTCGGCAATGTCTTTGAGCGACAGGTTGGCTTTTTTGGCCAGTGGATGGTCGAGGGGCAACACCAACACGTGTTGCCATTCGTAGCAGGGCAGTGTGACCAACTCTTCGTATTCCGACAGCGATTCAGTGGCAATGCCGATCTCGGCGGTGTCGTCCAGCAACATGCGGGCGACTTGATCTGGCGCGCCTTGGTGCAGACTGATGTTGACCTTGGGGTATTTCTCGCGCAGTTTGGCGACGGGCAAAGGCAGCACGTAGCGCGCCTGCGTGTGGGTGGTGGCAATGGACAACATGCCGTTGTCTTGGGCGCTGTATTGCTCGCCGATTTTGCGCAGATTGGCCACTTCGCGCAAGATCACTTCGATGCTTTGCAACACGTGTTGCCCCGGCTCGGTGATGCGCTTCAATCGCTTGCCATGGCGCGCAAAGATGTCGATGCCCAGCTCTTCTTCCAGCTCGATGATGGCCTTGGACACCCCGGGTTGCGAGGTGTGCAACGCCTTGGCCGTTTCGGTCAGATTCAGGTTGCGACGAGCGGCTTCTTGGACAAAACGAAATTGGTGCAGGTTCATACGATTAAGTTCATATTGAATCGCATCATTATGCTTTATCAATCTATTAGGAAGGCGCCTCGTCGGCAGCAATTTCTGCCATCAGGCGGGTCATGGCCGGGTGTTCGCCCATCGAGGGCACCAGCTCAAACTGAACCTGAGGGTAGGCTTCGGCCAGTTCGGTCACCAGCTGGGGCAGGTCTTCACGGGCATGGCGGCCCACGCCCAAAAACATGGGGACGATGCGCAGATGGGTTTTGCCCTGCATCATCATTTGCTCGACCGTGCTGGCCAAATCGGGAGTGGTCAACTCTAAGAACGCACAAGCCACCGACAGCTGGGGCCAGCGCTGGGACATTTGTTGGGCGACGGCGTCAATCGGCAAGCGCCAAAGTGGGTCACGCGAGCCGTGCGCAAACAAAATCACACCGGATTGAGGGGTGAGGCGGGTTGTCATCGTCGCAATACCATCCACCAAAATGCCAACAGAGAGATGGCGCTGTAAATCAAACCCGGCGCAGCCGAAGTGAGCCAAGGTTGCCAGTTTTGCAAATTGCCGGCAAAGCTGAACAGGTTGTTCAGAAGCCAAAAACTCACCCCCGCCAAGACCCCACCAAACACATAGCCGGCAATTTGGCCTGACCGGAAGTGCAAATAGGCAAAGGGCAGGGCCATGACCAACATCACCAGGCAGCTCAAGGGGTAAAACACTTTGCGCCAAAACTCGATTTCGTAGCGCTGGGCGTTTTGGTTGTTGTTGGACAAATGGCGCATGTATTTGAACAACTCCCAAGTCCGCATGCGGTCTGGGCTGAGCACCGCAGCGGCCACCATGTCGGCGCTGATTTCTGTGGGCCAATTGAAGGTGTCGTGCTGGGTGGTTTTGAATTGCAGGGGTTGGCTGTCATTGCCCAATTGAAGGGATCGTTGTTCGGCTTTTTTCAATAGCCAAGCGTCGGGGCCAATTTCTGCATGGGGTGCGGTGGTGATGGCAAGCAATTGACCCGCGTCATTGAATTCGTGAATGCGCACGTTTTGCATGTGCTGAATGCCATCGAAACTGCGCACGTTCACCGCAAAGTGACGCTCGGCCTGTTTTTCTTTCAACCAAGCGCCCGTCTGTCCGACGGTCAAGTTGCCCTGAAACTGTGACTTCAGCAGCACACCCTGACGGTCGGCCCATGGGCTGGCATATTCCCCAATCAAGAAGGTCACCACAACCAAGACCAAACCCAGTTGAAGCAAGGTGCCCAGCGCTTTGAGCGGGGCCAAGCCGCCGGTGCGCAAAATGGTGAATTCGGAGCTTTGTGCCAGTCGCGCCATCACAAAGATGCAACCAATCAAGACACAAATGGGCAACAGCTCATACACATGCCCCGGCGTCTTGAGGGCCACATAAAGCAAGGCGTGTTGCAGTTGGTAGCCTTGGCTGGCCAAGCGCGACAAGTTTTGCAACTCGTCCACCAAGTCAAAAAACAGAAACAGGGCCAAGAAGCCCAGCAAAACAAAGGTCACGGCCCGAATGATTTCGCCGTGCAACAGGCTGCGGACGGTTTTCATGCGGCCCCTTTCGGTGACGCTTTGCGCGAGGGGAGCATGAATCGCCAAGACCAATTGGCGTGGCGCAGCGTCAACCAAAGCACAGCAATGACAAATACGCCGCCGTGCAGCATGAACATGAAGGGGGCAAAGCTGTAACGCCCCGTGCTAATCCAGCTTTGGCCTACGTTGACCATGTTGTAGTACGCCACAAACACCAGCAGCGCCAGGCCCAGGTGGTAGCTGCGGCCAGCCCGTGGGTTGACGGCTGAAACGGCCAGCGCGATCAGCAGCAAATTGATACCGGCCAAGCCCAGCCCCAAGCGCCATGACAACTCGCCCCAGTTTTCAGGGCTTGGGTTTTTCAGCAAATCGACCGTGGCGGTGTGGCGGCTCGCCAAAGCGGTATTGGGCAAGTTGATGTCGTCGTCGATCAACAGTTCATAGGTTTCAAACTGGGTCAAGCGGGTTTCGCCAGTTTCATGGTTGGTCAACCATTGCTGGCCTTTGTTCAAAATCAAAAAGCGGTCGTTGCCTGTGATTTCAATGCGACCTTGCTGCGCAGTGGTCACGCTTTCGAGTTGTTTGTCTTGGCTGGAGATAAAGACATGGCGACCAAAACGGTTGTCGGGGGTGTCTTTGTCGATGAAAAACACCCGTTGGCCGCCGGATGATTCTTGAAACTGGCCGGGTGCGACACGTTCGATGTCGTTGCGTTTTTCAAAGCGCTGCTTCATGTCTTGAATTTGTTGGTTGCTCCAGGGCCAGGCAAACAAGGCCAACAAAGTCACCAGCACCAACAGGGGCCAAGCGAAACGAAACAGAGGGCCTATGAATTGCCCCAAGCCTTGGCCGCTTGAAAACCAGATCACCATTTCGCTGTCTTTGTACATGCGGGACAGCGTGGCCACAACGGTGATGAACAGACTGAGGGTGATGATGGTGGTGAGCTGGCTCAGTACGCTGAAGCCCATGACCAGCACCACCTCAGACGGGTTGACGCTGCCGCGGCTGGCCTGGCCCAGTGTCCGGATCAAGATGATGGTGATGACGATGGTGATCAAAACCACCAGCGTCGCCCCAAAATTTCGGGCCAAATCTTTGCGTAAAGAGGAATGGAATAACATTGCGGCGAAGGAAAAGCTGAATTATGAACTTCGAAATTCAAAAACGCACTTTGACCCGTGTGATTCGTGATGATCTTGACGCTTTGGTCGTTTTGTGGCCTGGGCAAAAGGTCACTGAGTTGGATGGCGCAGACCCGGTTACCACCCTCGTCAAAGCGGCCCATCACCATGGCGACTTCGAGCACAAAGCCGGCGCGGTGTTGTCCTTGTATGCCCATCCGGGCATCAAGGCCCGACATGTGGTGGTGGCCAGCATCGGGGAGGGCACGCCGGCCGAGTTGCGCAGCGCAGTGCAGGCGGCATGGAGTGCGCTCAAGGCATCCAAAACCAAGCATTTGGGGGTGCATGCGGTGGGCGATCTTTCGGGTGCCGCGCTCAAAGCGGCTCTTTTGAGCTTGGCTGATGCCAGTTACAGCTACACCACCACCTTGAGCCAAGCCAAACCCCGCACCCTCAAAAGCGTGGTGTTCAGCAGCGCCGCAGTAAATGCCGATTTGCGTGATGCTTTGGCCCACGCCAAAGCACTGGTTTCGGGTGTTGAGGTGGCAAAAGAGTGGGCCAACCGACCTGCCAACCACTGCACGCCCACCCTGTTGGCCGAGGCGGCCAAGTCAATTGCCAAGGGCCCATCGTTGAAGTGCCAAATTTTGGGCCCGAAGGAAGTTGCCAAATTGGGCATGGGTTCGTTTTTAGCGGTCGCAAGGGGTTCGGCAGAGCCGTTGCGCTTCATTGTCATGCAATACAACGGTGCAGCCGCTTCACAAGCGCCTATCGTGTTGGTGGGCAAAGGCATCACCTTTGATACCGGGGGGATCTCCATCAAACCTGCCCCTGAGATGGACGAGATGAAATACGACATGTCGGGCGCGGCCAGTGTGTTGGGGGTATTCAAGGCGCTGTCT
>JBEGTA010000249.1:0-5351 GCA_041179665.1 Pseudomonadota bacterium | reverse complement strand
TTGAATGTGCAAGCCATGGTGACCGAGCGTGTGGACGCCGATACGGTGTGGATGCCCTTCCACTTCTCAGGCCGCTGGCAAGGTGCTGACATGTTGGCTTATTACCCCAAGGGGGCCGCGCCTGTTGTGCGAGGTGAGGCGGTCAACACGGCCACCACCTATGGCTATGACAGCGTCACCATGATGCAAGAGTCGAAGACCACCGTCTGCAATATCGAAAAAGCCTAAGCGCTTCAGGAGAATACGATGGCACGAATGAAATTCATCTGTGATGCAGAGCGCTGCATCGAATGCAACGGCTGCGTCACGGCTTGCAAAAACGAACACGAAGTTCCGTGGGGCGTGAACCGCCGCCGAGTGGTCACCCTGAACGATGGTGTCCCCGGAGAAAAGTCCATTTCGGTGGCTTGCATGCACTGCTCTGATGCACCTTGCATGGCCGTGTGCCCCGTCAACTGTTTTTACAAAACAGAAGAAGGCGTGGTGTTGCACGACAAGGACATCTGCATTGGATGCGGTTATTGCTCTTACGCCTGCCCGTTTGGCGCACCGCAATTTCCATCCAACGGCACATTTGGTGTGCGCGGCAAGATGGACAAATGCACCTTCTGCGCCGGTGGACCTGAAGAACACGGCAGCCAAGCCGAGTTTGACAAATATGGCCGCAACCGGTTGGCTGAAGGCAAGCTGCCGGCTTGCGCTGAGATGTGCTCAACCAAAGCGCTTTTGGCCGGCGATGGCGATGTCATCACCGACATCTTGCGCGGCCGTGTGATTCAGCGCGGTAAGGGTGCCGAGGTGTGGGGTTGGGGCACGGCTTACGGTAACCAAGCCAAACAAGGAGCCTGAGCATGAAAGCCGTTTTCATCATTTGCAGCACCTTCATGCTCATGGCTTGTGGCGAACAGCTGCAAGACACTGCCGGCGTTCGAACCGACAAACCACCTCAAGCCGGCACCGGTGTCGCTGCCTTCACAGCCCCAGGCTGGCAAGCGGGTGACAAAGCGGGTTGGGCCAACCACCTGCAGGCCCGTGCCACTTACGGCATGAACGATCACGTCCGTGCGCCTAAGTGAGCACCAAGGAGAAGTTCATGCGTCACTTCTTTCTGACTCTCGGGCTCGCTTTGGCGGCTTTGGGCGCTGTCGCCCAAACGCAGGCGCCTGCTGCCGCACCATCTGCGGCACCAGCGGCGGCTAATGCGCCCGCTACGCCACAGGCTGACAACAATTTGGGTGTCAAAAGCGCCAATATTTTTCAGTTGTCGCCCAGCGCCGATGCAGACCCCAAATACAAAGACCAGTCCAACGCCGAGCGTGCACAGGTGCAACCTGGCAACAATGCGCCCATGTGGCGTGCCGTGGGGCAGGGGGTCAATGGCTACATCAGCTTGCCTCAAAGCCAAGCCCCAGAAGCCGGCAACCTGATCCAGCCCTTTGTGCAATACCCCGGCTCGCGCTTGGCCTCGGCCGGTGAGTCATGGCGTCAGGTGCGCAACAACATCATCATTCCTTATGGTGCAGCGTTGTTGCTGATTGCATTGGGTGCGGTGGCTTTGTTTTATTTTGGCAAAGGCACGATCGAATTGCATGGCCAAGAAACCGGTCGCAAGATCGAGCGTTTCACCCCGTTTGAGCGTTCTGCCCACTGGGCCAATGCCATCGCATTTTGTTCACTGGCCATCTCTGGCGTGGTCATGGCCTATGGCAAATATTTCTTGCTCCCCATCATGGGGGCAACCCTCTTTGGCTGGTTGTCCTATGCGCTCAAAAACGTGCACAACTTTGCGGGACCCTTGTTTGCCGTGTCCTTGGTGGTGGTGTTCGTGACCTTCCTCAAAGACAATATGCCCAGCAAAGAAGACTGGACTTGGCTCATCAAAGGCGGCGGTTTGTTTTCGGGCACCGAAGTGCCCTCGCACCGATTCAACGCGGGCGAAAAAGTGGTTTTCTGGGCCGGTGTGCTGTTCCTCGGTTTCATCGTGGTGGCCTCGGGCTTGGTGCTCGACAAACTGGTGCCCGGCCTCATTTATGAGCGCAGCACCATGCAAATAGCCAACATGATTCATGGCGTGGCGACCTTGTTCATGATGGCCATGTTCATTGGACACATCTACATGGGCACCGTGGGCATGCGGGGTGCCTACAAGGCCATGCGCGAAGGTTATGTGGACGAAACTTGGGCCAAAGAGCACCATGAGCTGTGGTACGACGATGTCAAATCCGGCAAGATTCCGGCCCAACGTTCTGTCCCCACCGCCGCTGCAAACCCAGCTTCAGCGGCAACAACGGCCTCGGTTTGAGCCAGGAGAACACCATGAAAAAATACCTGCTTGTCTTGTCCGCATTGAGCATCAGCTTGGGTGCTGCAGCCAAGTTGCCCCCACTCAGTGACGAGGCCAAAGCCAAAGCTGCAGAGGCCGCAGCCAAAACGGCGCACGGCAACAAAGTGGCTGATTTTCAGTTGTGCAAGTCACGCGAAAAAGTGGCTGCCCACTATTACAAAACCCAAGGCAAAGGCAAACCAGCGCCCACTGCGACACCCGCGTGTGTAGACCCCGGTGCCTACAAGCCGGCCGAGCAAACGGCCGCTGCTCCTGCAGCGCCCGCTGCCCCCGCGGCCGCGGCACCAGCGGCTGCAAAGCCTGCAGCAGCTCCGGCCAAAAAAGGTTAACCACACGACCGCCTAAAAAAATCCCCCGTCGGTTTCGGCGGGGGATTTTTTTGCGCTAGGCTCAAGCCATGTCTACCGTTCTGAATGCCAGCGTGACTTCATCGACACCGCAAAAACCCTCCATCACCCAAGCGCAAGTTCCATTGACTCGCGCCATAGAGGTGCGTAACGAGTTTGGTGACATCTCGGAGTCCCACATTCCTGCTGAGCGGGCGCTCATCATTTATTTGGACAAAAAAGAGTTGGTGACCCTGATGACGCTCGGCGCTAAGCCTGAATGGCTGGTGTTGGGTTTCTTGCGCAACCAACGCTTGATCGACTCGGTGGACCAAATCGAGTCGATCACCGTTGACTGGACCATTGGCGAAGGCGAGTTGGGTGAGCCGGGTGTGGCCGCAGTCAAAACGCGCGCCAACGCCCAAGTGGTGGTGCAACGCAGTGCAGACCGGGTCGTCACCACAGGTTGTGGCCAGGGCAGTGTGTTTGGTGATCTGATGGCGCACTTGGACGACATCGAGTTGCCACCAGCACAAGTGACACAAGCCCAAATTTATGGCTTGGTGAATGCCATTCGTTTGCAAGAAACCACCTACAAATCATCGGGCTCGGTACATGGTTGCGCCTTGTTTCAAGGCGACCAAATGCTCATGTTTGTCGAAGATGTGGGCCGCCACAACGCAGTTGACACGATTGCCGGTTGGATGTGGATGAACGACATCAGCGGACATGACAAAGTGTTCTACACCACGGGTCGTTTGACCAGCGAGATGGTCATCAAGTCCGCGCAGATGGGTGTGCCGGTGGTGGTGTCTCGCAGTGGCATCACCCAAATGGGTCTGGATGTCGCGCAACGACTGGGCCTGTGCACCCTGGGTCGCGCAACCAACAAACGGTTTTTGTGTTTCAGTGGCGCGCAGCGACTGGTCTGGCAGCCCGAATTGGCCGCAGTTTAAGCAAGACACCGGCCTCAGCAACAGAGGCTCTTTCCAGCCGCCATCAACATCAGCTTTGCCGGGCGGATGGTCCAGTGCCTCTCCGCATTCGCCTTGCCTGTCGCCGTAAATTGATTGTGCGGTAAGGTTACGGCATGAACCAACAAGGATGGATGCACGGCCTGCGACTGGGTGGCCGAAATTTGTGGCGAGACTTGCGTGCAGGTGATTTGCGCTTGCTCATGCTCTCGGTGGCTTTGGCCGTGGCGGCGTTGACCGCCGTGGGGTTTTTGGCCGATCGCATGCAGTCGGGCTTGTGGCGCGATGCGCGTCAACTGCTGGGCGGTGATGCGGTGGTGGTGAGCGATCAAAACACCCCGCCGGCTTTCGTGCAAAAGGCCCAGCAGTTGGGCTTGCAGACCAACACCAATGTGTCTTTTCCGACCATGGGCAGGTCTGCTGCAGAGCAAGGCGCGGCCAGTCGACTGGTAGCGCTCAAAGCGGTAGAGCCTGGCTACCCCCTTAGAGGTCAGTTACAGATCGCGCCCACGACAGACGCACCTGCTGCTGCCAGCGCTTCTACACCTAAAAAATCTTCAGCTATCCCGCCTGCCGGTGAAGTGTGGGTCGACCCGGCTTTGTTGGACAACCTCAATTTGCAAGTGGGCCAGATGTTGGGCTTGGGCGAGCGCTATTTCCGCATCAGCGCCGTTATTGCGAGAGAGCCCGACCGAGGGGCCGGTTTCATGACCTTTGCCCCCCGCGTCATGATGAACGCCGCCGATTTGGCTTCGACCGGCTTGGTGCAACCCGCCAGCCGGGTGACTTGGCGCATGGCCGTGGCTGGAGATGCGGTGGCCACCGAGCGTTTTTTGCAATGGGCCAAGTCTGAAGTGGAGCTGCCCCAAGTGCGGGGTGTGCAAATTGAGTCATTGGAAAGTGGCCGCCCAGAAATGCGTCAGACCCTCGACCGGGCCTCACAATTTTTGAACTTGGTCGCTTTGTTGGCGGCATTGCTGTGTGCAGTGGCCGTGGCGTTGGCTGCCCGCAGTTTTGCCGAGCGCCATTTGGACAGCTGTGCACTGTTGCGCGTCTTGGGGCAAAGCCAACGCACGCTCACGCTGAGTTATGGGGTTGAGTTTTTGGGTGCAGGTGTGTTGGCCAGCGCCATGGGCGTGTGTGTGGGCTACGCCGTGCACTGGGGCTTTGTGTTTTTGCTCGCGGGTTTGGTGGACGCGCAACTGCCCTCGGCCACCTTGCAGCCTGCATTGATGGGCATGGCCATGGGCTTGACTTTGCTGATTGCGTTTGGCCTGCCACCGGTGCTGCAACTGGCGCAAGTGCCGCCTTTGCGCGTGATTCGACGCGATTTAGGCAGCCTGCAGGTGCGCTCGGGGGTGGTGTTGGCGATGGGTTTGCTGGGCTTTGCCCTGACGCTGGTCATGGTCAGCCGCAACCTGACTTTGGGTTTAATCACGGTGGGTGGTTTTGCCATTGCGCTGTTGGTGTTTGCAGGTCTTGCGGCCGTCGCCTTGTGGCTTTTACGGCGCACCGTGCCTGGCGAAAAAGCCCCCAGTTGGTTGCGCTTGGCCACGCGCCAAGTGGCGGCGCGGCCGGTGTTTGCAGTGGTGCAAGTCAGTGCTTTGTCGGTTGGGCTGCTGGCCTTGGCCCT
This sequence comes from Pseudomonadota bacterium, assembly GCA_041179665.1. Taxonomy (GTDB): domain Bacteria; phylum Pseudomonadota; class Gammaproteobacteria; order Burkholderiales; family Burkholderiaceae_C; genus Limnohabitans_A. The sequence continues at coordinate 74 of JBEGTA010000249.1, read as the reverse complement.
GTTGGTGTTGTTGCGCACCGACTTGATTGCCAGTTGGCGGCAGGCGACGCCGGCCAGTGCGCCCGATCGGTTTG
>JBEGTA010000248.1:0-6356 GCA_041179665.1 Pseudomonadota bacterium | reverse complement strand
GCCGGTTTGGCCGCCCCCATCACCGACCACACCTGCCGCATGCGCGGCACCGACCACAGCCCGCCGCGTTGCGCTGCGCTCTATGGCAAAACAGGCGAAAAAGCCATTTGCGGCATCTACGAATGGCGTCCCTCGCCCTGCCGTGAATTTGAAGAAGGCAGCCCCGCCTGCGAACAAGCCCGTCGCCGCCACGGCCTGCCTGCACTGAACGCCTGAATTCTTTTTGATGGATGTTGGAAATAACCGACACCACGGTTTTTCGTGGGGTGCTAACTTCGCACACCATGAAAAAACTTTGGGACATTTCACCGCCTATTGACGCGCACAGCCCGGTCTTTCCCGGTGACACGCCTTACACCCAGCAATGGGCGGCCACTTTGTCGGACAGCTGTCCGGTCAATGTGAGCGCCATCACTTTATCGCCCCATGTGGGCGCACATGCCGATGCTCCGCTGCATTACGACCCGCATGGCGCGGCTGTGGGCGCACTCGACTTGGCTCCGTTTTTGGGTTGCTGCCGCGTTATCCATGCACTGGACGCCAGTCCGCTGATCACCGTGGCGCACGTGCAGCACGCCCTGACCGAATTGCCCCCACGGGTGCTGGTGCGCACTTACCGCCAGATGCCCACTGCGCAGTTCGACGCGAAATTGACTGGTTTTGACCCTGACTGCGTGCTGCTTCTGGCCGATCTCGGCGTACAGCTGATTGGCACCGACAGCGCCAGCATCGACCCGGCTGACAGCAAGTCACTGCCCAGCCACCAAGTGATTCGCCAGCGCGGCTTGCGCGTGCTGGAAAACTTGTTGCTCGACGATGTACCCGAAGGCGATTACGAGCTGATCGCCCTGCCCTTGAAATTCATGACCGCGGATGCGAGTCCTGTGCGTGCGGTTTTGCGCGAACTCTGAAGTCTCACTGAAAGAATCACCATGATGAACTTGACCCCTTCGGTGCACGATTGCGAACTGCTGGATTTGCAAGACCCTTTACGCAGTCTGCGTGACCAATTTGAATTGCCGCCAGGCTTGGTCTATCTGGACGGCAATTCTTTGGGCGTGCTGCCCAAGAACACCGCGGCGCGTGTGGCCCATGCCCTCACCCACGAATGGGGGCAAGACCTGATCCAAAGCTGGAACAGCGCCGGCTGGTTCACCCTGCCCCAGCGTGTGGGCGACAAAATCGCCCGCGTCATTGGGGCAGAGCCTGGCGAAGTGGTGGCCGCAGACAGCACCTCGATCAACCTGTTCAAAGTACTGGCCGCGGCAATGCACATCGCTGCCGCAGATCACACGCAAAAAAACAAAATCATCAGCGAGCGCAGCAATTTCCCGACGGACCTCTACATCGCCGAGGCTTTGTGCAAAGAGCGCGGCTTCACATTGCAGTTGGTCGAAACCGAGGATATCGAAGCCGCCCTCGAAGCCGATGCGGCCGTGCTGATGCTCACGCATGTGAACTACCGAACGGGGGCCATGCACGACATGCCATCGATCACCGCCAAGGCCCATGCACAGGGCGTTCTGACCGTTTGGGACTTGGCACACAGTGCGGGAGCTGTTCCGGTTGATTTACATGCATCTGGAGCCGATTTTGCGGTCGGTTGCGGCTACAAATACCTGAACGGTGGTCCTGGTGCACCCGCCTTTGTGTGGGTGCACCCACATCACACCGACCGTTTCTGGCAACCGCTGGCAGGATGGTGGGGCCACGCGGCCCCGTTTGCCTTTACGCCCGACTACCAACCTGCCAAAGGCATCACCCGCTTCCAATGCGGCACGCAGCCCATCCTGAGTCTCACCGCGCTCGACTCCGGCATGGACGCCTTTTTGAGTGTCGAAGCGCTGGGTGGGATGGCGGCGCTGCGCCAAAAGTCATTGGCGCTCACGGGCCTGTTTATGCAGTTGGTGCGCACACGCTTACACGGCCATGGCTTTGGCATAGCCACGCCTGCTGAGGAAGCCCTGCGCGGCTCACAAGTGAGCCTGACCCGCGATGACGGAGCCTACGCCATCGTGCAAGCGCTGATCGCGCGCGGCGTGATTGGTGATTTCAGGGCGGGCGATGGCGGTCAGCACCCCGACATCCTGCGCTTTGGTTTCACACCGCTGTACATCGGATATGCCGATGTTTGGCACGCCGCTGATCAACTGCTGCAAGTCATGCAAACTGGCGAGTGGCAAGAAGCCCGCTTTTCGCAAAAGCAAGCGGTGACGTGAGAAGCCTGCCATGACCACCTGCCCTTTCAATAATGCCTCATCAGCCGCAACGTCTGCGGCATCGGAAATGGGTGCGCGCTCTGCAAATAACACCGCGTTGGGTGAGCGCATCGTGCATGAAGAAAAAGCCCAACTCGATTTTGATGGTCGCATGAGCTATGGCGACTACCTGCAACTCGATGCCATCCTGAATGCCCAACAACCGCTCTCGCCTGACCACAACGAAATGCTGTTCATCGTGCAGCACCAAACCAGCGAGTTGTGGATGAAGCTGATGCGCCATGAGTTGACCTCGGCCATGGCTAATATTGCCGCCGACCAGTTGCCCGATGCCTTCAAAAAACTGGCGCGTGTCAGCCGCATCATGGAGCAACTGGTGCACGCATGGGATGTTTTGGCCACCATGACACCACCGGAGTACAGTGCCATTCGTCCGTATTTGGCGCAATCGAGTGGGTTTCAAAGCTGGCAGTACCGCTGCATCGAATTTTTGATGGGCAACAAAAATGCCGCCATGCTGCAGCCGCATGTGCACCGCCCCGATTTGTTGGCCGTCGTGCAAGCAGCTTATGAGGCGCCCTCGCTGTACGACGAGTGCTTGCGCCTTTTAAAGAGGCGTGGCCTGAACGTGCCCGACAGCCACACCCAACGCGACTGGAAACAGCCCTACCCCGCGAGCGATGCGGTTGAAAGCGCCTGGCTTGAGGTCTACCGCACCCCCAATCACCATTGGGATCTTTACCAACTCGGCGAAGAGTTGACCGACCTGGAAGACGCTTTTCGTTTGTGGCGATTCCGGCACGTCACCACGGTGGAGCGGGTCATCGGCTTCAAGCGCGGCACCGGCGGCACCGGCGGGGTCAGTTACCTGAGAAAAATGCTGGATGTGGTGCTTTTCCCTGAAATCTGGACATTGCGTACGCAGCTGTGAAGGGAGCACGCCTGTCACATTCAACAGACCACAAACCTGAATTGGCATTTGCACTAATATGCTCATTTCCATTCTGGGAGAGTCCTTGTGCAATTGAACATCAACGGTGAAAACCGCACCTCGAACGCCGATCCCGCCATGCCCCTGCTGTGGGTCTTGCGCGACGAGCTGAACCTGACGGGCACCAAATTCGGCTGCGGCATTGCGGCCTGCGGCGCCTGCACGGTGCATGTCGATGGCCAGGCCGTGCGTTCGTGTGTGATGCCCGCATCGGCGGTGGCCCAGCAAAAAATCCGCACCATCGAGTCCTTGGGAACACCCGAACACCCCCACCCTCTACAAGCAGCTTGGATCGCCGAACAAGTGCCCCAATGTGGTTATTGCCAAAGCGGCATGTTGATGGCTGCTGCTGCTTTATTGGCACACAACCCGCGCCCCAGCGATGCCGACATCGACGCAGCGATGACCAACCTGTGCCGCTGTGGCACCTACCAGCGGGTGCGCGCCGCGATTCACCGTGCCGCCAAAAGCATGGCATCGGGAACCTCTTCAGCCTCCCCCTCAAACACCCCACAAAAAGGCGGTGCCGCATGAAACGCAGAACTTGGATTTTGAGCGCCTTAGGCGCCACGGGAGCCTTGGTCGTGGGCTGGGGCGCTTTGCCTGCACGCTCCAGAATGGGGTCGCCGCAATCGATGCTGAAGACCGAGGGCGAAGTGGCCCTGAATGGCTGGATCAAGATCGCTGCAGATGGCAGCGTGGTGTTGGCCATGCCGCGCAGCGAAATGGGCCAAGGTGTGCACACGGCGCTGGCCATGCTGGCAGCCGAAGAGCTGGATATCCCTCTGAGCCGAGTGCGTCTTGAGCCCGCTGGCGCAGACAGCATTTATGGCAACGTGGCCATGTTGGTGGCCAGCTTGCCCTTTCACCCACTCGACAGCGAAGGTGAGCACAAACCCGTCAAAATCAAAATGGGTGAATGGCTGGTGGGCAAAGTCGCCCGCGAATTGGGCATCAACGCCACCGGCGGCTCGTCCAGTATTTCTGACCTGTGGGACCCCATGCGCATGGCCGCTGCCACGGCCCGCGCCAGCTTGCTGCAAGCGGCTGCCCAAGCTTGGAAGGTGCCTGTGCAAGACATCACCGTCGCCGAGGGCGTCATGCGTCATGCTTCTGGCGCATCAGCCCATTACGGACAAATGGCCACGGCAGCTGCAGGCAGCACGCCGGGTCAGGTGACGGTCAAAGCGCGCCAAGACTGGAAACTGATTGGACAGTCCGCTCAGCGCACCGATATCCCAGCCAAAGTCACTGGACAAGCCCAGTTTGGGGCTGATATTCGCCTGCCTGGCTTGCTGTTCGCCGCCGTGCGCATGTGCCCCATGCTGGGTGGCAGTGTGGCTTCTCTCGAGAGCAAAGCAGCGTTGTCGCTGCCGGGGGTCAGCCAAGTGGTAGCTCTCAATGCATGGGGAGGCGGCACTGCGGGTTTGGCGGTGGTGGGCCAAAGCACTTGGCATGCCCAACAAGGCGCCAAAGCGGTCGAGGTTCAGTGGCAAGCCCCGGCAGATGGCACGGCAGACACCCAACGCATTCAGGCGGCTTTGCTGAATGCGCTGAACACCGAAAGCGGATTTACTTTCCACGAACAAGGTGTTCCCACTCAGGCAGAAAAGGCCGCGGCCACCCGCATCGATGCGCTCTACCAAGCGCCTTATTTGGCCCACGCCACGATGGAGACCATGAATTGCACTGCTCAAGTCAAAGACGGAAAAGTTGAAATCTGGGTGCCCACGCAAGTGCCACAAATGGCCAGAGCCATGGCGGCCAAAGTGGCTGGTGTCGCTGAAGACCAAGTCACCGTGCATGTGACGCTGCTGGGGGGAGGCTTCGGACGCCGCCTGGACGTGGACTTTGTGGGACAAGCGGTGCAAGTCGCCATGGCCTGCAAGGGTGCACCAGTGCAGTTGATTTGGTCGCGCGAAGAAGACATGGGCCATGACTTTTATCGCCCTATGCACTTGGCCAAGTTTCAGGCCGCGTTGGATGAAAAAGGCGTGGTCACCAGTTTGCGCATCAAGTCGGCAGGCGATGCCATCACGCCTCGCTGGATGGCCCGTGCCGCGCCCCATTTGTCGGGCCCTGTTGATATGCCTGACAAAACCACCGCAGAAGGTTTGTTTGACTTGCCCTATGGATTTGCCAGCCAGCACATGAGCCATGTGGCAACAAAGTCAGGGGTTCCCGTGGGTTTCTGGCGCTCGGTTGGCCACTCGCACAATGCGTTTTTCTCTGAAAGCTTCATCGACGAATTGGCGGCAGCGACCCGACAAGACCCTCTGGCCTTTCGTCTGCAGTGGCTCAAGGACGCCCCACGTTATGCCGCCGTGCTGAAGTTGGCCGCTGACAAAGCGGGCTGGGGCCAAGCCTTACCCAAAGGCCGCGCCCTTGGGTTGGCCTTGCACGAATCGTTTGGCTCGATCACAGCACAAGTGGCTGAAGTGTCACTGGAGACAGGTGAAATTCGGGTGCACCGGGTGGTCTGCGCGATTGACTGCGGCACCGTGGTGAACCCCGGCACCGTGGCACAACAGATGGAAAGCAGTGTGCTGTACGGCCTGAGCGCGGCCTTGTTTGGCAAGATCGACATCGTCGCGGGCGTGGTGCAACAAAGCAACTTCCCCAATTACCCGATGCTGTCTTTGAAGCAATCGCCTGTTGTAGAAACCCACATCGTGCCCAGTACCCGACACCCCGCAGGTGTGGGCGAGCCGGCCGTGCCGCCCATTGCACCTGCAGTGGCCAATGCGTTGTTTGTCCTCACCGGCAAACGGCAACGGGCCTTGCCGTTGGTAGCCTGAAGGCAGTGGGCCTGGCCTTTGGTGGTTGAATGCGGCGCTAGGGTTGTGGCCCTTGGCCGTACAACCAAGGCACATCCATCAAGCGCTCAGACATGAGACGCATCGACAGATTGCGCCCCGTGGCCACCCACCCTTGGGCATGAAAAATGCGGCCATTGCGAATGGCCCGGGTTTGCACCTGAGCGTTGCGTGACCAGCGGCGTTCCGCATAGGTTTTTAAGCGCTCACTCACAACGCACTGACCTTGCGCCAGGCACTGCGAAAGCACCAGTGCGTCTTCAATGGCCATGCCCGCACCTTGCGCCAAATAAGGCCGCATGGGGTGCGCGGCATCCCCCAACAAGGCCA
>JBEGTA010000247.1:0-4180 GCA_041179665.1 Pseudomonadota bacterium | reverse complement strand
ATCTTAGAAATTGGCTGCGGTCTGGGTCTGTCTAGCTTGGTCGCGCACCGACGTGGCGCCAACGTCACCGCCAGTGACTGCCATCCACTGACGCGCACATTTTTAGATGAAAACACCCGTTTGAATGGTCTGCCCCCCTTGGCTTACCGCCATGGGTTGTGGGGCACTGCAGCGCTGCGAGAAGATGGATTACCGGTGCTCACCGCAGCCCACGATGCGTTGGTGAGCGGCCAGTTTGACCTGATTGTGGGCAGCGACATTTTGTATGAACGCGACGATGCTGGAACGCTGGCGAACTTCATAGACAGGCACGCCGCCCCAGTAGCAGAAATTTGGGTTGTCGACCCCAACCGTGGCAACCGATCGGCTTTTCACAAACACATGGCGCGGGTCGGATTTGCGCTGCATGAGCAGGTGCTGGACCAGCCCGCACACGACGACATGCTGGCCTACAAAGGGCGCATGCTGACCTACACCCGCGGGTGAGTGTTTCGACCCCCTGCATTGAGTTCGGCTTGGTTTAAGCTGTCATCTTGTTGAATGGCCAGAAGGTTTGGCCACACTGAAAGCTCCAAGATGAACGCACCTTTGCGAGTGGGACTGCTCGGCTTTGGCTTTGCCTCCGCCACCTTTCATGCACCCCTGATTGCCGCTGTCCCGGGTCTGCAATTGACCGCCATTTCCAGCAGCCGCCCCCACGATGTCCACACGGCATGTCCACAAGTTTCGGTATGCGACAGCGCCGAGCAACTCATCGCACGCAACGACATTGACTTGGTGGTGGTGGCCACTCCCAACAACACCCACGCCCCATTGGCAAAACTGGCGCTGTTGGAAGGCAAGCATGTGGTGGTCGACAAACCTTTCACCTTGAATGTGCGTGAGGCGCAAGAGCTGATCGCGCTGGCGGGGCAACAAGATCGCTTGTTGTCGGTCTTTCAGAACCGCCGTTGGGACAGCGATTTCATGTCGGTGCAGGCGGTGTTGAAGCGTGGCACTCTGGGCCGAGTGGTTCATTTTGAATCGCACTTCGACCGCTACCGCCCAGTTGTGCCACAACGCTGGCGCGACTCTGGCGAGCCCGGCAGTGGTCTGTGGTTTGACTTGGGCCCCCATTTGCTGGACCAAGCCCTGCAGTTGTTTGGCCCACCGCAAACGCTGACCCTGGACTGGGCGCGTCAACGCGACAACAGCAAAGCCGACGACTGGTTTCATGCTGTGCTGCACTACGACGCCATGCGCGTGGTGCTGCACGCCAGCGCCTTGACGGCCCAAGTGGCACCCCGGTTCACAGTGCATGGCACGCAAGGCTCGCTCATCAAGTTTGGGCTTGACACGCAAGAGGCCGCCCTGAAAGCAGGCCAGCACCCGCCCCATGCCGAATGGGGCGCTGACCCGCAACCGCTGCGCTTAACGCTCTCAGACGACCAACAACAATTGAGCGAGAGCACCCAAGCGACCAAGCCCGGGGACTACACCCGCTACTACGCCGGGGTGCGCGATGCGATTCAATCTGGGGCGCCCAACCCGGTGCCTGCTGAAGAGGCTTTGCAGGTGATGCAACTGCTCGAGTTGGGTTGTGTCAGCGCCAGTGAAGGCCGACGCATGGCGGTGTAAGGGCCTTGAATGATGCAGGTGGACGCGTCAAATGGCCAAGTCGTAAGTCACGGTGAGTGGCGCGTGGTCTGAAAACTTTTCAGCTTTGTAGATCGACTCGGCTCGTGCTGTTTCGGCCACGGCGGGCGTGGCCAGGTGGTAATCCAAGCGCCAGCCCACGTTTTTGGCATACGCCTGACCACGGTTGCTCCACCAGGTGTAGCAAGCGTCGGTGGTGTCGGGTTGCAAACGGCGGTAAACATCCACCAGCCCGCCCTCGGTGGTCAATTGGGTCATCCAAGCGCGCTCTTCTGGCAAGAAACCGCTGTTCTTCAGGTTGCCCTTCCAATTTTTGAGATCGGCTTCTTTGTGGGCAATGTTCACATCGCTGCACACCACAAACTCACGCCCGGCCTTGAGTGCCATGAGGTGCGGGTACATTTTGTCGAGAAAGCGGTATTTCGCTTCTTGCCGCTCAGGCCCAGACGAGCCGCTGGGAAAGTAGCTGCTGATGATCGACAGTTTTCGGCTGGGGGTGTCAAAGCGCAACTCCACATAGCGCCCTTCGGCGTCAAACTCGCCGCCATCAAAACCCACCACCACGTCGCTGGGTTCATGTCGGGTGTAAACACCGACGCCGGAATAGCCCTTCTTCTCAGCAAACTGGAAATGGCCTTTCAATCCGGCCAACTCTTCAAACTTATCCGCCACATCGGCCGCTTGCGCTTTGACCTCTTGCACGCAAATACAATCGGGTTTGACTTGCGCCACCCAGGCTTCGACCCCTTTGGTTGAGGCGGAACGTATGCCGTTCAGGTTAAGGCTGGTGAGTTTGAACAAGGATTTCTCCATGGTGAAAGTACAGGCAAGCAGTGCCGAAATGCAGGCACTGGCTCAGGATTTTGTGCAATTTGCAGTCGACTCGGGCGTGCTGCGCTTTGGTGAATTCAAGACCAAAGCGGGTCGCATGAGCCCCTATTTCTTCAATGCTGGTCTGTTTGACGATGGTGCCAAGCTGAGCCGACTGGCTGAATTTTATGCAAAAGCGCTGTTGGCCAGCGGCATCGAATTCGACATGATCTTCGGCCCCGCCTACAAAGGCATTCCGCTGGGTGCCGCGGTCGCAGTTGAGTTGGCCCGTTTGGGCAAAAACGTGCCTTTTGCCTACAACCGAAAAGAAGCCAAAGACCACGGCGAGGGCGGCACCTTGGTGGGAGCGCCCCTGCAAGGTCGGGTCTTAATCGTTGACGATGTGATGAGTGCCGGCACCGCAGCGCGCGAGTCCATTGCGCTGATCAAATCTGCCGGTGCGATGCCCCACGCCATTGCCATTGCCTTGGATCGCCAAGAAATGGCCACCGAAAAACAAGCCGATGGCACGGTTCAAGACGTGCCGCACAGCGCGGTTCAATACGTGCGGGGCACCTTGGGCATGCAGGTCTGCACCATCGCACAACTGTCCGACTTGTTGTCTTATCTGTCTGGCCAGTCCAACTCGGCCTTGGGTGCGCATTTGCCCAAAGTTCAAGCCTACCGAGACCGCTACGGGGTTTAAACCCGAGCCGCCTTGAGCTTATTGGCGAACAGGCCTTGAGCGGTTATTATGGTCGGTTGATGAACTTATTTTTATATTGTGAAATTTAAGCCGCACGCCATTGCAGTCACTTTGCTGCTGGCTTCCTCCTTGGTTGTTGCTGCGCCTGAAGCTGAACAGGCGGCAGCGGTCAAGCGCGGCTCCGAATTGGTCAACCTGATGCAGTTGGGCGACCAAGTCAAATCCAGTGTGGGCGAAAAAACCGATCAAATGCTGGGCAAAGCCATGAGTTTGCTGGGCGTGCCCTACAAACGGGGCGGCACCTCAGAAGAAACCGGCTTTGACTGCAGCGGCTTTGTGCGCCACATTTACGAAACGTCTATTGGGCGTTTGCTGCCCCGCAGAGCCGACGAACAAGCAGCAGCGACCGAAAAAATTGACCGCAACGACCTGCACCCAGGCGACTTGGTGTTCTTCAACACCATGCGGCGCACCTTCAGCCATGTGGGCATTTACATTGGCGACGGCAAATTCATCCACTCGCCCAGCACGGGCAAATCGGTCCGGGTCGATGACCTGAGAGAAGCCTACTGGACCAAACGTTTCACCGGTGCACGCCGCGTTCAAGAAACGAACGACACCAGCATGGCAAAGCGCTGAGCTGGGCTGCGACACCACTGGCGTCATCGCCTCAACCCCATCCCCATGACAAAACAGCCTGCACCTTGACAGTGCAGACTGCTGTGCGCTTTAGCGCTGGACTTGGCCTGTGACTTCAACGTCCACATGGCGGTCAACCCGCAAACAAGTGATCAATGCCTGGGTGGCCTTGGAGCCCTTGCAATCGGTGGCCGCTGTCTCTGGCTGGCTTGAACCCACACCCAAAGCGGAAACTTTGCTGGCAGGCACACCACCCACTTGCACCAAATAATTTTGCACGGCTTTTGCACGGCGCAAAGACAACTTGGCGTTGTAGGCTGAAGGGCCCAAGCGGTCGGTGTGACCCGTGACCTGAATGGCTTCCACGTTCATGCCTTTCAATTCAACCAG
>JBEGTA010000246.1:0-6519 GCA_041179665.1 Pseudomonadota bacterium | reverse complement strand
CGGCTGTCTGTGCATAGTCGAACATGTCATCGGGCATTCTGTGGGCCGAAACCACACGGGCGTCGTGCGGTATGCCAAACTGTTGGAGAATCTGGACTGCGTGCTGCATGGTGTCCCAGTCAGAGCTGGAACCCATGACGACGCCGATGAGCGCTTGAGTCATTGGGTGCTTTTCGTGATCAATGTCGAATTTTAAGGTTTCGCCCTCACCCAGGCCGAAACACAACCCGGAAAACTGCCTGCCATGATGGATGTCACGATACAAAATTTTGAAGCCGAGGTGATTGAAGCCTCCTTGACAACGCCCGTGTTGGTAGATTTTTGGGCCCCATGGTGCGGCCCTTGCAAATCGCTCGGCCCCATTCTTGAAAAAGTAGAAGTGGCTTATGAGGGCCGCTTCAAGCTGGTCAAAATCAACTCTGACAACGAACAACAACTGGCCCAAGCCTTTGGCATCAAGAGCATTCCGACGTGCGTCTTGCTGAAAAACGGCCAACCGGTGGATGGCTTCATGGGCGCATTGCCCGAAGGTCAGATCAAGCAGTTCCTTGACAAACACTTGCCCGCCGCCGAGGCGTTAGAGGCCCAAGAGGCCGCAGCAGAAGCTCAACAGCATCTGGCAGCTGGCGATGCGGACAGCGCGCGTGCCGCGCTTGAACAAGCGCTGGCCACCGACCCCGGCAACGACGATGCGCGCTTTGATTTGGTCAAACTGCTGATTGGTCAGGGTGAGTTGGCCGAGGCTGCCGCTTTGCTGGCCCCGGCCATGAGCCGCATTCCGGTGCCCTTGCGCTTTGAAGCCCAAACCCAATGGCTCAATGCCCTCGAATTTGTCACTCACGACCCGCGCGGCCAATGGGATTTGGCGAAGTTTGATGAACTGATTGGCCAAAACAAACGCGACTTTGAAACCCGTTTTGCCAAAAGCCGCTTGCTGATTGCCGTGGGCCAATGGGAAGCGGCCATGGACGAGTTGCTGGAAATCATCATGCGCGACAAAAAATGGGATGACGAAGCCCCGCGCAAAACTTTTGTGGCGCTGTTGGAGCTGATGACGCCGCCCAAACCCAAGACGCAGGATGCCTCAGGCAAATCGGCCGGTGGCATTGAGTTGATGGGCAAAGCCGCACAACCCGAAGACCCTTTGCTGGCGATGATCTCGAGCTATCGGCGCAAGCTGAGCATGGCCTTGAACTGAGCCTGTGCTCAGTGGGTGGGGCCAGCTTGGCGCTCGATGTCGCGTCGCATTCTTTGCAACAACCCCATCGAGATCAGCACCTCGCCCACGACAAACATCGGGCCCACCAAGAGCCCGACCACATCGTCCACAAAGGCGGGTTTGCGGCCCTCAAGATAGTGGCCCACAAACTGGAACAACCAGCCGATCACAAACAAAGCCACACCGCACTGCCACACCGGCAAGCCCAAGGCGGCTGTCAGGTCGGGGACTTGGTGGGCCAGGGCAATCAAAGCAGCATTGACCAACGTGGTGGCCAACCCCAGCAACAAATCGCCGCGTGTCAGGTACCACACACTGGTCAAGGCCCACGCCATCCAAGCCAACGAAACGGTATGGCCTTCGATGACCCAAGTGGGCTCGAGCAGCAGCACGCCGATAGACAAGAAAATCAAGGGGATGCCCACCAAATGGGTGGCAATGTTGCGGCGATCTCGGTGGTAATGCGCGTACTGCACCATCAAAAAGGTGGCAGGTCGAAACAGAGTCATGCAGTTCTCCGGACACAGTGTGGGCAGTGGCCAGACGCACACTGAACCTCGGCCAGTTTTCTGGCAAAAGCCGCATTTTGGAGAAGTCTGCCGCCCCGTCAAGGGTGTTTTCCAGCATCAGCGGCAGGGGCCGTGCCAGCCCAAACCGGGCTTAACCGATCAGGCGCTGCATGGCCTCTTGGTATTTGGCTGCGGTTTTCTGGATCACTTCCTGCGGCAGCCGAGGGGCGGGTGGGGTCTTGTCCCAGGGCTTGCCATTGACTTCGGCAGACTCCAGCCAATCGCGCAAAAACTGCTTGTCGTAGCTGGGCGGGTTGGCCCCTTCCACATAACTTTGGGCCGGCCAATAACGCGATGAATCGGGCGTCAAGACCTCGTCCATCAAGACCAAGGTGCCATCGGCGTCGAGACCAAACTCAAACTTGGTGTCGGCAATGATGATGCCCTTGGTGGCGGCAATGTCGCGCGCCGCTTTGTAAAGCTGGATGCTGATGTGGCGGATGCGCGTGGCCAGATCGGCGCCGATCATCTGCACGGTTTGCTCGAAGGTGATGTTTTCATCGTGCTCGCCCACCGCTGCTTTGGCCGCCGGGGTGTAAATGGGCTCGGGCAAAGGGCTGGCGTTTTTCAAGCCGGCGGGCAACGGCACACCACAGACCGCTTGGTTTTCTTGGTATTCCTTCCAACCACTGCCGGCCAAATAGCCGCGCACCACAGCCTCAACCGGAATGGGCTTGAGGCGCTTGACCAACATCGAGCGGCCCTGCACTTGCGCCCGCTCGTCGGCCGACACCACGCTCTCAGGCGCTTCTCCGGTCAGGTGGTTGGGGCAAATGTTCAAGCCCTTGGGGCCCAGTTGCTCAAACCAGAACAGCGCCATTTGTGTGAGCAACACCCCTTTGCCAGGAATCGGCTCGCCCATGATCACATCGAAGGCGCTGATGCGGTCAGAGGCCACCATCAAGATGCGGTCATCTCCGACGGCGTAGTTGTCACGCACCTTGCCACGGGCCAAAAGGGGCAAGGAATTCAGGGCCGAAGTGTGAAGCGCAGAAGTCATGAAGCAAACAGTCCATCAAGAAAAAGGCCCGTTGAACAGGCAACGGGCCATTCGAGTCAATTATCGCAGGCCCTGCAACAAGGGCTTTGCTCAGCAGGCTGCGGCTAAGCCTGAAAAATCAGCGCACGACTTGCTCCAATTCGCCTCGGGCATATTGGCCGGCCACCACTTGCAGGCTATGTCCCTTGATCTTGGGGGCTTGGCCCTCGCAACCGAACTCGAGGTAACGCTGTTTGCACAGTTGTTTGGCCGCTTCACGGGCCGGCTTGAGCCATTCACGGGCATCAAATTTGTCGGGGTTTTCAACCAAGAACTTGCGCACCGCCGCGGTCATGGCCAAACGAATGTCGGTGTCGATGTTGATTTTGCGCACGCCAAACTTGATGGCTTCTTGAATTTCTTCCACCGGGACACCATAGGTTTGCTTCATCTGCCCGCCATATTGGTTGATCATGGCCAGCAACTCTTGCGGCACGCTGGACGAACCGTGCATCACCAAATGGGTGTTGGGAATGCGGGCGTTGATTTCTTTGACACGGCTGATGGCCAAAATGTCACCGGTGGGCTTGCGGCTGAATTTGTAGGCGCCATGGCTGGTGCCAATGGCAATGGCCAAGGCGTCAAGCCCGGTGGCTTTGACGAACTGAGCGGCTTCTTCTGGGTCGGTCAGCATTTGGCTGTGGTCGAGTTTGCCCACGGCGCCAATGCCATCTTCTTCACCGGCCTCACCGGTTTCCAGGTTGCCCAGGCACCCCAGTTCACCTTCGACCGAAACGCCTTGCAGGTGGGCCATCTCGACCACGCGGCGGGTCACATCGACGTTGTAGGCAAAGTCGGCGGGGGTCTTGCCGTCTTCCAGCAAAGAGCCGTCCATCATGACCGACGAAAAACCCAGATTGATGGCGCCTTGGCACACCGCCGGGCTTTGCCCGTGGTCTTGGTGCATGACCAAGGGAATGTGCGGCCACTGCTCAGTGGCGGCCTGAATCAGGTGCTTGATGAAGGGCTCGCCGGCGTATTTGCGGGCCCCGGCACTGGCTTGCAAAATAACCGGGGCGCCCACTTCGTCGGCGGCGGTCATGACGGCCTGGACCTGCTCCAGGTTGTTGACGTTGAAAGCTGGAATGCCGTAACCATTGACGGCAGCATGGTCCAACAATTCGCGCATTGAGACGAGTGCCATGGTGCTAATTACCTTTAAATTGAAATATGCAAAAAGAAAGTCATTTTTTGAACAACCAGTCCGATGATTGCTGGCACACCTTGCTAATTAGCAGTGCGTTTTGGCTATTCTTTGATCGACTGTTGGCCAATTGACCCGTCGCAAGGAGACTAAGTCCTAGTGATAGCAAGCATGCCTCTTTCAATAATTTCGTTGTTGAGTGCAATGAAACTACTGAGTTGTATGCGGCATATCACTTCTAGCCTGATACATTGTATCACAAGAATATTTGGTACAATAAAATGTTGAAAAAAATATATTTTTCACCATTTTTTATTTTAAAAGTAAATTTTATACATTTAATTCAATCGACATTAAGCCCCTCAGTGAGGTGTTTGCAGCCCTCCGGCCATAAGCTCGAGGACTCCTCCATCAACTCCGCAGTCTTGGGACTTTTGCAACACGAATACTCACAAACTTTTAAGTGCCTCAGGTACGATGAAGGCTAAGTTTGAGAGGTGCGAATAGTCTTTCTACTTCATTGACCCAGTTCGTTTTGCTTGAGCTTTGTGAATTAATTACCCTGTTGATGCCTGGTTACTTTATTTTTGTGCTGGATCCAGCGGGCGGGGCTAATGGTGAATACTTTCCGCAAGGAATTCCAGCATCATGTTGGCAGTGGAAAGGTTAGTTGCGCAAAGCACGTTATGTACATCACAAGCCCTCACAAGTGCGTTGATGTCGGGCTCATGGGGTTGTGGCGTCATGGGGTCGCGCAGAAACACCAATGCTTGCACACAGCCAGCCACCAGCATGGCGCCAATCTGCTGATCACCACCTAACGGACCGCTAAGCACACACTCTACTGGGAGAGCCAATTCTTTGGCTAGGCGCTTTCCCGTGGTTCCAGTAGCTACCAATTCGCATTTGCGTAAAAACTGCAGATGCTTGCCGGCTAAAACCAGCATGTCGTCTTTCTTTCGGTCGTGAGCGATAAGAGCAAGTCTCATTTGTACAATGTGTCCAACTGAAAACATTGTATTTGGCGCTCTCTTGATACACAAGAGCTGCAGCGGGTCCATGTTTGGTAATAATTTGCTCACGATTTATCGTTGCAGTGCGAAAAGCCATAATTGTTAGATAGCCACCACCGTAACGCGCCAACATCATGAACGACGCCAGAGCCGCAAAAAAAGACAGTTTGATGCCTCCTACACCGAGCGGCATAACCAACTCTGTGGCAGCAGGAATTCTGGAATACATCCGCAAGTTGGATCTTCACGCTGGTGAGCGGCTGCGGGAGCAGACGCTCGCTGACGAACTAGGCGTGTCCCGTTCACCCGTCCGCAAGGCCTTACAGTACTTAGAATCGGCCGGAATCGTCGCATCCACTCCCAACCGGGGATATTTTCTAAAGGAAAGAGCCGCTGACCTGATACGGCTTGACATTCCTGCAGACGACGAGTCTGATGAAGCCTTGTATTTGCGAGTAGCCGAAGAACGCCTAAGCGGCGCTCTGCCGGAGGAGATCACCGAGGTCGATCTCATGGAGCGCTACGAACTGTCTCGACTGCAGGTACAGCGCGCACTCAATCGCATGGCTAGAGAAGGGCTGGCTGAGCGGAAGCCCGGGCGAGGCTGGGTATTCAGACCATTTCTGAGCAACGATACTGCCTACCGGGAAGGCTATCGATTCAGAATGATCATTGAACCCGCAGCCTTACTGGAGCCTAGTTTCCGGATCGACAAAGTCGCATTCGCAAGGATCAGACGGGACCAACGAGCAATGCTCGATGGCGGGATAGAAAAATGGTCACGTAGCGAGTTGTTCCGTGCCGGCGCGCAATTCCACGAAACCCTGGTTGCTGCTTCAAACAACAGCTTCCTGATCGATTCCATACGTAACGTCAATCAGTTACGTCGCCTCCTCGAGTACCGTGTAAACGTAGATCGCAGCCGTCTTTACCAACAATGCGGAGAACACCTCATGTTGCTAGACCTGATCGAAGGGGGCGACCGAATGGAGGCCTCTCACAAGTTACGTCAGCACCTGGACGTTGCGCGCAGTATCAAGTTGCATGAAGCAGACTATGTAACGGATTTCAAAAAATCATTCAGCTCTCGCAAGAGTTAATTTATTAATATTATTAATACTTAATAAGTATTTTTTTACTTTTATCAAATTTAAATTTTATTTATTTTAATAAAACGTCTTTGGCCAAGTTATTGTTATTGCGACCATCACGGTTCTGAAGTCCGTGAGCCAGCAGTTACCTCTAAGTCCGTGATTCAGCCACGAAGACTTGTTTTTATGCATCCTAGAAAAATCACGCGCCACTGCAGTGAGCGCATTGCCCGTCGCGCTTTTGAACTGGCCATGACACGTCGTAAAAAAGTCACGGCCATCCACAAAGCTAACAGCTTTCATATGACCGACGGACTGTTTTTGGAGGCTGTACGGCATGTCGCCAAGGAGTTTCCTCAAATTGGGGTACTTTTAGATGGTGCAAGCAGATCTGCAAAAAGAAGATTTCACCTCGGCCTTGACTGACATCCTTAGCATTGCTGG
>JBEGTA010000245.1:0-6010 GCA_041179665.1 Pseudomonadota bacterium | reverse complement strand
CACCAAAGCGGGCCATCGGAATTTTGGACAACATGAACTGGATGTGCTCAGGCGTCATTTGATCAAAAATCGCGGTTTTCACAGCCGCCGGCGTGACACAGTTCACGCGCACGCCGGTGTCGGCCAGCTCTTTGCCCAACGATTTGGTGAGACCAATCACCGCCGCCTTGCTGGCACTGTAAGCACTGGCATTGGGGTTGCCGTCTTTGCCCGCGACCGACGCGATGTTGACGATGCGGCCGTAGTTGCGCGACTTCATGTGGGCGCTGAGTTCTCGGCAGCAATGAAACAAGCCGTTCACATTCACCTCGAACACCTGCTTCCAAGCATCGACCGGGTAGTCCCAGACTTTGACATTGGGGCCGGTGATGCCCGCGCTGTTGATCAGCACATCCACCGCGGCCAACGCCGTGGTTTGGGCGGTGGCTTGCACCACTTGGGCGTGGTCGGTCACATCGACCTGCACCACGTGGACCACAGCGCCCGCTTGTTTTTGGCGCAATTGCTCAGCGGCAAGGCCCATGCCGGCGGCATCGCGGTCCCAAATTGACACGCGCGCCCCTGAAGCCAGCATGCGCTGTGCAATGGCAAAACCCAACCCGGTTGCGCCCCCGGTGATGACCGCATGGCGGCCTTTCATGTCCAACAAATTCATAGTGACTTTCGGGTCGATCAGATGGTCATGCCGCCATCGACCATGTAGGCATTGCCAGTGGCAAAAATGGCTTCGTCTGAGGCCAAGAAGGTCACGATGGGTGCGATTTCTGAGGCCTGTGCCAAACGCCCCATGGGCTGACGGTTGATGAAGTCTTTGCGCGCCTGCACCGGATCGTCGTAGCTGTTGATGCGGTCTTGCAGTGAAGGCGTGTCGACGGTGCCGGGGCAAATGGCATTGCAGCGAATGCCTTGGCGCACAAAGTCAGCGGCGACACTTTTGGTCAGGCCAATCACCGCCGCTTTGGTGGTGCCATAAACAAAACGGTTGGGCAAGCCCTTCACGCTGGAGCAAACACTGGCCATGTTGATGATGCTGCCCCCGCGTCCTTCTTTTTCAAACTGCGCCACCATTTTTGGCAAGGCGGCTTGAATCATCCAATACTGTGAGCGCACATTCAGGTTGAAGGCGAAATCCCACTCGTCGTCTTGTGCCGCCAAGATGCTGCCGTTGTGCACAAAACCGGCGCAGTTGAACAAGATGTCAATTCTCTCCATGCTGGCCACTTGCGCTGCAATGGCTTGCTTGTCCAACACATTCAAAACGGCGGTGTGGACATGGGCCACGCCCTCATAGGCCTTGAGCAATTGCGCATTCACGTCGGTAGCATATACCGTGGCGCCTTCGGCCGCCATGGCCAAGGCCGCAGCCTGTCCAATGCCCTGCCCAGCGGCGGTGACCAACGCGGTTTTTCCTTTGAGTCTCATGGTGCCTTGATCTCCAGATGGGTGATTTGTCTGTGCGTGATGGCGGGCCAGTCCCAGGCAATGCCCAAGCCGGCATCCGTTGGCGGATGGGCAAACCCATCGGCCACTTGCATGCGTGAGGTGGTGATGTCGTCGAGCTGCGGAATGTATTCCACCCAAGTGGCGTTGGGCACGGCCGCGCAAAGGCTCACATGCAACTCCATCAGGAAGTGGGGGCACACCGCCACATCAAATGTTTCGGCCAAGTGCGCGGTCTTGATCCAAGGCGTGATACCGCCAATGCGGGCCACATCGGGTTGCACGATCGAACACGCGCCTTGCTCTAGGTATTCGCGGAACTGCATCGGGTGGTACATCGACTCGCCCACGGCCACAGGGATGGTGGTGTGTTCGCGCAATTGCCGGTGTCCCGACACATCTTCGGCAGGCAGCGGCTCCTCCATCCAGGCCAAGCCCAAGCCATCAAAAGCTCGGGCTCGTCGCACCGACTCGGCGCGGTTAAAGCCTTGGTTGGCATCGGTCATCAGTTCAAAGCCCGGCCCCACCGCCTCACGCACCGCACTCAAACGGGCCACGTCCTCGCTGACATGCGGGCGACCAATTTTGATCTTGGCGCCCTTGAAGCCTTGGGCTTGCGCTTCCAGGGTTTGGTCCACCAGCGCTTCGGGCGACAGGTGCAACCATCCGCCTTCGGTGGTGTAAAGCGGCACCCGCGGCTGCGCGCCGCCAAGCAGCTGCCAGAGTGGCAAGTTTTGACTTTGTGCTCGCCAATCCCACAAAGCCGTATCCACACAAGCCAGTGCCAAGCTGGTCATGGCCCCCACGGCTGTGGCGTGGGTGTGAAAAAACAAATCTTTCCAAATCGCCTCGATATTGACCGGGTCGCGGCCAATCAGCCTTGGCGCCAAATGGTCCTTGAGCAAGGCCATCACCGAAGAGCCGCCGGTGCCGATGGTGTAGGCATAGCCGGTCGCCTCGATGCCATCGCTGCAGTGCAAGGTGAGCAGAATGGTTTCTTGCGTCACAAAGGACTGAATGGCGTCGGTTCGCAAGACCTTGGGCGGCAAATTCACTTGCCGAAGGCTCACGCGGTCAATGCAGACGGTAGACATGCAAGTAGGGGTTTTGGAGTGAGGGTTTATGCGAATCTAAAAAGGCTTGACCGCAGAAAACTGGCCGTGTGATGATTGTGCAACTGGTCTGACCACTTGTCCAATTCGCGTTATCCCTGATCTGCCTGATGCCCATTCAAACTATTGAACCCCAGCGCCTGTACCGACAAATTGCCGATCAACTTCGGCAACTCATGTCGTCGGGTGAATTCGCTGTGGGCTCAAGGCTGCCGGCAGAGCGCGACTTGGCCACACAGCTGGGCGTGAGTCGCCCCTCTGTGCGCGAAGCCCTCATTGCACTCGAAGTCGAAGGCATGATCGAAGTGCGCACCGGCTCGGGCATTTACGTTCAAAGCACCACCCCAAACCACAACCCCACAAGGACGAACGCGAGCGATGCCACCGCCGACTGGGGCCCACTGGAAGTGATGAGCGCCCGCATCTTGGTCGAAGCCGAAGTGGCGGCACTGGCGGCGCAAAACGCCCAAAAGAAAGACCTGCAAGCGATTCGCAATGGTCTGAAAATAATGAAGCAAGAAGTGGCGCACAACCATGTCCCGCGCCAAGGCGATCAAGCTTTTCACGAAGGCATCGCGCAAGCTTGCGGCAACAGTGTGTTGCTGGACACCGTTCAACGCTTTTGGCAAGCCCGAAACGGCCCTTTGTTTGAACGCTTGGGCGACTATTTTGAAAACCCGACTTCATGGCAAGCCGCCATTGCCGAACACCAGACGGTGCTGGAAGCCATCGAAGCCCACGACAGTGCCGGGGCTCGAAAAGCCATGCAAAAGCACCTGAAGCAAGCCCATAAAAGATACAGCGCGAGCTGGCGCCGCGCTCCAGCCCGATAGGGGTATGCAGTTTTCGCGTCAGTAATTTTCTAAAACCATGAAGGAGACCACGATGAGCAAACGATTTACTTTGAAATCCCTGGCCGCTCTGGGCGCGGTAGCGATCGGCTCAATGCTGATCAGCGCAGGCGCGCAAGCGCAACAAAAACTGAAATGGGCCCACGTCTATGAAACCTCTGAGCCTTACCACACCGAGTCGGTTTGGGCGGCCGATGAAATCAAAAAGCGGAGCAACGGCAAATTTGAAATTCAAGTCTTCCCCGCATCCACGCTGGGCAAAGAAACCGACATCAACCAAGGCCTGACACTGGGCACAGTGGACATGATCATCAGCGGCCCCTCGTTTGCGGCTCGCACTTATCCTCGCTTTGGCATCGCGTATTACCCCTTCATCTTCCGCGATGGCGACCACTTGATCGCTTACTCCAAGAGCCCTGTTTTCCAAGAGATGGTGAAAGAGTTCCGTGAAAAAACCGGCATTCAGGTCACTGCTTACACCTACTACGGTGCACGCCACACCACCGCCCAGAAAGCCTTCACCAATTGCGCCGGTATGAAGGGCATCAAGATCCGTGTGCCCGATGTGCCGGCCTACCGCGCAACGCCTGAATCTTGCGGCGCCAACCCCACGCCCATTGCATTTGCTGAGGTTTACTTGGCCTTGCAAAACGGCACTGTCGAAGCCCAAGAAAACCCTCTGACCACCATCGAAGCCAAGAAGTTCTTCGAAGTGCAAAAGGCAATCATGTTGACGGGCCACATTGTGGACGGTCTGACCACCCAAATTGCGCCCCACGTGTGGAACAAACTCAGCGATGCTGAAAAGAAACTCTTCACCGACGTGACCCAAGAAGCCGCAGTCCGGGCTACCGCCAAGATCAAAGCGCGTGAAGCCGAGTTGGTGGACGAGTTCAAGAAGAAAGGTCTGCAGATCGTGCAAGTCGACCGCAAGTCTTTCCAAGATGCCGTGCTGAAGAACAAACCATTGACATCCATGGGTTTCACTCAGTCCGATTTCGACAAGATCCAAGCCGCCAAGTAAACGGCTGACTGTGCCTTCGCACAGTTCTGATGCAGCGGGTCTGCCCCACGCAGACCCGCTGCATGTTTCCTGCACGATTGAACCAAGGACCTGCCATGAGCAACACCCCCGATCTGGACGTCATGCCCAAAGTCATGGGCGACGATGGGCAGTTTCATGCCACCGATGACGAAGTTGATTTGTCGGGCACGCCCATTGAGGCTTGGGTCGCGCTGGCATTTTTTTGGGCCTTGGGGTTGACGGTTTTTTACCAATTTTTTACCCGCTATGTCTTGAACAACTCGGCCTCGTGGACCGAGGAGATTGCGCGGTATTTGTTGATCGCGGTGGTGTTCACTGGCGCCTCGATTGGCGTGGCCAAGAACAACCACATTCAAGTCGATTTCTTTTACCGCTTCATGCCCGACTGGATGGGCCGCGCCATGGGCTTGGTGGTAGACGTGATGCGGGTGGCATTTTTTGCGGCAGCGACCTACCTCACCGGCCAGATGATGGAAAAGCTGGGCACCTACAAGATGACCATCATCGACTTGCCCATGAACTTGGTCTATGGCGTGGTGATGGCCGGCTTTGCCGCCATGTGCCTGCGGGCCATTTGGGTGGCACGCATCCATTGGCAGCGCGGCTACAGCGTATTGCAACGTCCTGAATCCGAGATGACCGACCGCTGATCGCAGCAGACTTCCGAAAGATTGCCATGCTGAAAATTCTTTTCTTATTCCTGATGAGTGGCGGTATCCCGGTGGCGATTGCCATGGCGGGGGCTTCTCTGATCTACCTCTTTTTTGTCCAGAGTTCACCGCCCTTTGTGGTGATCCACCGCATGGTCTCGGGCATCGACAGCTTTCCATTGTTGGCCGTGCCGTTCTTCATTTTGGCTGGCAACTTGATGAACAACGCGGGCATCACCAACCGCATTTACAACTATGCGCTGGCCTTGGTGGGCTGGCTCAAGGGCGGCTTGGGCCACGTCAACGTGGTCGGCTCAGTGGTGTTCGCTGGCATGAGTGGCACAGCAATTGCCGATGCGGCTGGTTTGGGCACCATCGAAATCAAAGCCATGAAAGACCACGGCTACAGCACCGAGTTTGCCGTGGGCGTCACGGCAGCTTCGGCCACGCTGGGCCCGATCATTCCACCCAGCTTGCCCTTTGTGATCTACGGCATGATGGCCAACGTTTCTGTGGGCGCTTTGTTTTTAGCGGGCATCTTGCCGGGCATTTTGATGGCCTTGCTCATGATGCTGACCGTGGCCTATTTCGCGCACAAAAACGGCTGGGGCGCCGATGTGAAATTCGAGTGGCCCAAAGTCATCAAAGCCCTGGCGGAAACCGCGGTGGTCGTGGGCTGGCCCTTGAGCGTTTGGTGGTTGGTTACCGTCATGGGCACCCCCGCGCAATTGACGGTGTTTGCGGCTTTGGTGGTTTTGTTTTTGGCCGACAAGTTGTTTAAGTTTCAGGCGGTGCTGCCCATCATGACCCCCGTCATCTTGATTGGCGGCATGACCACCGGGGTTTTCACCCCCACTGAAGGCGCTATCGCGGCATGTGTTTGGGCCATCGTGCTGGGTTTCTTTTGGTACC
>JBEGTA010000244.1:0-5682 GCA_041179665.1 Pseudomonadota bacterium | reverse complement strand
GCATTCCAACCCTTGTAAAGCAGCCCATCCCATGCAGAAGTTCCCCTTGGCCGTGATCGGTGCGGGCGTGATTGGGCGCACCCACATCGAGCGCATCCTGAGAACACCCGAGTTCGACTTGGTGGGTGTGGCCGAACCCAGCGCGGCCGGACAGCAGTGGTGCCAAGCACAGGGCCTTGTGGTTTTTGCCAACCACGCCGAGTTGCTCAACGCCACACGGCCCCAAGGCGTGGTCATCGCCACGCCGAATGCCACCCACGTTGCGGTGGCGGCCGACTGCATGGCACAGGGCATCGCGGTGTTGATTGAAAAACCCGTGGCCGACACCCTGAGTGCCGCCGAGCGTTTGATTCAATTGGAAAAAGACACTGGGGTACCGGTGTTGGTGGGGCACCATCGCCGGCACAACCCGATCTTGCAGCGGGCGCGCCAAATCATCGCTGAGGGCCGCCTTGGTGATGTGGTGCATGCCCACGTGATGGCCAACTTTTACAAGCCCACGGCTTACTTTGAAGTGCCTTGGCGCCGCCAAAAAGGGGGCGGTCCGGTGTTGATCAACCTGATCCACGACATCGACATGCTGGTGTATCTGCTGGGTGAGGTGCGGGCCGTGCAAGCGCAGTCCTCCAACAAGGTGCGCGGCCTCGAGGTCGAAGACAGTGCCTCGGCCTTGCTCGAATTTGCCTGCGGCACGCAAGCTGTGTTGACGGTTTCGGACACCACGGTTTCCCCTTGGTGCTGGGATTTATGCGCTGGAGAACAAAGCCAATACCCCCGGCAAGCCGTGTCATCGCACTATTTGGCCGGCACTGAGGGTGCCTTGTCCTTGCCTGATCTGGCGCTATGGCACTACAACGGCGAGCGCCATTGGCACCATGAAATGCAATGCGAGCAAAGCCGTGTGCACGAGATCGATGTCTATGTGCAGCAACTGCGCCACTTTCGCGCGGTTGCCGAGCGACAAGCCCAGCCGCTGTGCTCAGCCCTGGAGGCTTGGCGCACTTTGCAAGCCACACAAGCGCTTGTGCAAGCGGCCGAAACCGGCCAACGCCAAATCTGCCCGACCTTTTCAGCCTGAAAGAAATCCCATGAGTGGTGTCCTCGAAAGAACCTTGAGCATCTTGGAGTTGTTGTCCCAACACGGAGAAGGGCTGGAACTGGGCGCCATTGCCGACCGCCTGGACATTCCCCGCAGTGGCACACACCGCCTGTTGAGCGACTTGGTGCGCTTGGGTTATGTGCGCCAAACGCGCGGCCACGGCGACTATCTGCTGACCACCAAACTGGTGTCCATGGGCCTGAGCTATTTGAGCAACAGCGGCATTGTCGACATTGCGCAACCGCTGCTCAACCGACTGGCTGAGGTCTCTGGCGAGTTGGTGCGCTTGTCGGTGGTAGATGGCGAGCGCCTCACGTGGGTGGCCCGCGCGCAAGGGGCTCGGCAAGGTTTGCGCTATGACCCCGACATGGGCAGCGATGCACGGCTGTCGTGCTCGTCCTCGGGTTGGGCTTTTTTATCAACTCTGAGCGATGACGCTGCGATGGCATTGGTCGCCAAACAAGGCTTGGGCATGCCCGAGCAATTTGGCCCCGCCGCCCCCGCCAATTTGCAAGCCGTCATGGCCGCAGTGACCGAGACCCGCCAGCGCGGCTACAGCATCACCACCGACACCTACACCGCGGGCTTGTCGGCCATGTCGGCACCGGTGCGTTTTGCGGGCCAGTCCGCTTTTGGCGTGCTCACGATTGCCGGGCCCACAGTGCGTTTCACCGCTGAAAAAATGACCGAGCTTGCCCCCGAACTGCTCAGCACGGCGCAGCAACTGGCCGCCTCCAGCGGCGCCTCGCCGTTTTTCAGCCTCACCGCAGAAACCGGCACGGCCCTGCCCGCGGATGGCCGCAAACCCATTTACGCGGTGTGACATGACCTCTGCACCTGCGTCACCCGAACTTGAGCTTGAACCGCACCACTGCGACCTGTTGGTGGTGGGCTCGGGCGCGGGAGCCTTGTCAGCGGCAGTGACCGCTGCCCATCTGGGCTTGCGGGTGGTGGTGCTTGAAAAAGACCCCCAATTTGGCGGCACCACCGCTTGGTCGGGGGGGTGGATGTGGGTGCCCCGCAACCCCTTGGCCATCGAGGCCGGCATCGTCGAACGCATCGAAAAACCCCTGTCTTATCTGCGCCGCGAATTGGGTGAAAAGTTTGACGAATCTCGGGCCATGACATTCTTGACCCAAGGTCCACGCATGGTCGAATTTTTTCGACGCCACACGGCCTTGCAATTCATCGATGGCAATGCCATTCCCGACTTTCATGGCCACACCCCCGATGCCGCCACCGGCGGTCGCTCGATTTGCGCGGCCCCCTTTGATGGCCGACAACTGGGCGCCCACCTGCCCCTTTTGAAACCGCCGCTGCACGAAACCACGCTGTGGGGCATGGGCATCGCTGCCGGGGCCGAGTTGCGTCATTTCTTGAATGCGCGGCGACAACCTGCTTCCATGCTCTATGTGGCGCGCCTGTTGGTGCGCCATGTGCGCGATTTGCTGGTGCACGGACGAGGCACCCGCTTGGTCAATGGCAACGCCTTGGTGGCGGGTTTGGCCAAATCGGCGCTTGACTTGGGGGTGGACATCCGTGTGAACCACCCGGTGGTGCGATTGCTCAAAGACCGCGACCGCGTCTCCGGCGCCGTGGCGCAAACACTCCGCGGCCCCCAACACTTTGTGGCTCGCTGCGGTGTGGTCTTGGCCACCGGAGGGTTTCCGCACGACCCTTTACGCCAACAGCAACTGTTGCCCCACGCACCCACGGGACAAGAGCATTGGTCAGCCGGCAACCCCGGCAACACAGGCGACGGTTTGCGCTTGGGCGAATCCGCGGGCGGTGTGGTGGCGCACGATTTGGTGCAAGCCGCGGCACTCGCGCCGGTCTCTCGTGTGCCGCGGTCGGATGGCAGCGTCGCGCATTTCCCGCACCTGATTGAACGCGCCAAGCCCGGCTTGATTGCGGTCACCGCGCAAGGTCGGCGTTTTGCAAACGAAGCCAATTCGTACCACGACTTCATGCAAGACTTGCTGAAGGCCACACCCGCCGGCGATCGACCTGAAGCGTGGCTGGTGTGTGACCACACCTTCATTCGGCATTACGGTTTGGGCGCGGTCAAGCCCGCCCCACTGCCCCTCGGGCCTTGGCTGGCCAACGGCTACCTCCAGTGCGGTCGCAGCTTGGCCGAGTTGGCCCATGCGTGTGGCATTGATGGCGAGACGCTGCAAACCACTGTGGCGCGCTACAACGCGATGGCCCAAGAGGGCAAGGACCTCGACTTTGGCAAAGGCGAAACCCCTTACAACCGCATTCAGGGCGATGCACAGAATGCCAACGCGCGCGGTCTGCGCAACCCCTGCATGGGGCCACTCGAACGCGGCCCTTTTTATGCCGTCAAAGTGGTGATGGGCAGCTTGGGCACCTTCGCCGGATTGCGCGTGAACGACCATGCCCAAGTGACCGATGCCCAAGGCCAGGCCATTCCTGGTCTGTATGCCGGAGGCAACGACCTCAGCAGCATGATGGGTGGCAACTACCCCGCAGGCGGCATCACGCTGGGGCCCGCCATGACATTTGGCTTCATTGCGGCGCACCACGCCGCTGGCCGCGACCCGGCTGCCACCGCCGAATATCCACACTCACAGCCACATTCCGTTTCTGAACCTTCGAAAGAAAGCCCCATGTACTACGAACTCGCCACCCTGACCCTGCCCTTTGGCACCGCGGCCCAAGCCGCCCAAAACGTCCAGGCATTTGCCACCGCGCCCGATGCCCAGGGTGAACTGTTGGGCTGCTGGTTCAGCGACATTGGCGTGCTCAACCAGATGCTGGTGTTGCGCGGCTTTGCCTCATTGGAAGCACTGCACGCCGAGCGCGAGCGCACCCAAAAACACGCCAGCCCATTCGGCTGTGGCGGCATCTACCAATCGCTTGAGCAACACAGCTACCGCGGCTTCCCTTGGATGAAGCCTGTGCGCCCCAGTGCCGAAAGCGGCATCACCGGCCCGGTCTACGAAATCCGCACTTACGGCATTCAGACCGGTGGCGTGCAACCCACCATTGACTTGTGGGCGCAATACGTACCCGCTCGTGACAAGCTCTCTCCGTGCGTAGTGGCCATGGTGGCTTTGGATGGCCCCCTGCGGTTCACCAACATTTGGGCTTATGACAGTTTGAACGCCCGCAGCCAAATTCGCGCCGAGGCGGTGGCCCAAGGCATTTGGCCGCCCAAGGGTGGCCCTGCTCACCTGACCACACAGATGGTCTCGACCATCGCCATGCCGACCGCCGTGTCGCCCTTGAAATAAACGGCACGCCCGAGTTTCAACATGCGCTCACGCCCCTATTCCCTCGCCTACCTCAGCTCGCACCGCTGCACGCCGGCTGAAGCGATGCAAGTGGCCGCGGCCACGGGCTACTCGTTTGTGGGTCTGCGCTTGTGGCCCAACGCCCCCGGCGCCCCGCAGCAAGTGCTGTTGGGTCAGCCCCAAGTTTTGCAAGAAACGCTGGCCGTGCAGCGCGACACCGGTGTGGGTGTTTTTGATTTAGAGATCATCCGCATCGGCGAACAATTTGACCCACACACCTGGGACGCTCTCTACGACGCGGGCGCGGCCCTGCAAGCACGGGCCATTTTGGTCGCTGGCGACGATGCCGATGAAGCCCGCTTGAGCCAAAACTACGCCCGTTTGTGTGAAGTCATGCAGCCCTATGGTCTGACGGCCGATTTGGAATTCATGCCTTGGACCGCTGTCAAAGACGCGAAGTCGGCACTGCGCGTTGTGCAAAACGCCGGCATGCCCAGCAACGCAGGCATCTTGGTGGATGCCCTGCACTTTGGCCGCTCAACGACCACGCTGGACGATCTGCGGGCCATCCCCCAAGCCCTGCTGCACTACGCCCAGATATGCGATGCCGAGGCCGGCTTGCATTTCAACACCGAGCAAATGATTCACACCGCCCGCTGCGAACGCAGCCTGCCCGGCGAGGGCACGGTGGACTTACACGGCCTTTTTGGCGTGCTGCCACAAGACTTGCCGATCAGCGTGGAAGTGGTGAACTTTCCACGCGAAAGCGCATGCACCCCGGCGCAATGGGCGCAAACCTGCCTGACCGCCAGCCGACCCTTCACTGATTGATGCGAGACACTCCATGGAATTTTCTCTGAACGACGAACAAAAAATGTTGATTGAAACGGTGCGCCGTTTCATTGTTGAAGAACTGAAGCCACTGGAAGACACGGTCGAAAACCAAGGTTTTTTGGACCATGCGACCGCACAAGCCCTGCACGAAAAAGCCAAAGACTTGGGCTTGTACGGCATGAACATGCCGATCGAGTTGGGCGGTGGTGGCCTGTCCAATTTGGACCGCATTTTGTGCGAAGAACAATTTGGCCACACCACCGACATCTTGATTCGGCGCGCCTTTGGCAATGTCTATGAACCCTTGCTGCACTGTCGTGGTGAACAAATTGAGCGTTGGCTGAAACCCGCCGTGGCCGGCACCCGCACCTGCGCCATCACCATCACCGAGTCGGGCGCAGGCTCAGACGCGGCCGGCATCAAAACCCATGCCAAAAAAACCGACACCGGCTGGGTCTTGAGTGGCAGCAAACACTTCATCAGCGATGGCGA
>JBEGTA010000243.1:0-2586 GCA_041179665.1 Pseudomonadota bacterium | reverse complement strand
CGCGTGCCCGCCGAGCGCCGCGCGCCTGCCGCCACCACCGTGTGGTTGATGATGATTGTGGGCTTTGCGGTCACGGCTGGGGTGGTGGGCAAGCTGATCGACCCCTACAGCCCCGAGGTCTTGCTGAAGGTCTCGGCCGGCCTCAGTGCTTTGACCGCGCTCATCACGGCGCTGTGTTTGTGGGGTCTTGAAAAAGACGTGGACTTGTCGCCGGGCCTGACCCTTGAAGCCGACCAGAACCCCAGCAACGAGCGGCTGCAAAAACAAAATTTCAAAGAAGCTTTTCAAGAGGTTTGGGCCGATCCTGCGGCACGCACTTTCACCGTTTTTGTCTTCATGTCCATGTTGGCGTACAGCGCCCAAGATTTGATTTTGGAGCCCTTCGCCGGTGCCGTGCATGGCTTCACGCCGGGGCAAACCACACAACTCTCAGGTTGGCACCACATGGGGGTGCTGATCGGCATGCTGGCGGTCGCAGGGGCCGGCTCGCGCCGGGTGGCCGGTCGCTTGGGCTCGGTGCAAGCTTGGATGGTGGGCGGCTGCTTGTTCTCGGCGTTGGCCACGGTGGGCTTGGTCAGTTCGGCCTTGTCGGCCCATTGGCCACTGCAAGCCAATGTGGTGTTTTTGGGCGTGGCCAATGGCGCGTTTTCGATTGCGGCCATCGCCACCATGATGCGCTTGGCCGGTGAGGGCGCGAATGGCAGGGGCCGCGAAGGCACGCGCATGGGGTTGTGGGGCGCAGCGCAAGCGGCGGCTTTTGGTTTAGGGGGCTTGCTGGGGACTGCGGCCAGCGATTTGGCCCACGCCTTGCTGGGCGAACAGCGCTTGGCTTATGCCGCGGTGTTTGCCTTGCAAGGTCTCATGTTTACCGGGTCAGCGTGGGTGGCTTTGCGCTTGCGCTCTGGCCCTGCTGCTGACAGCAGGCCGCTGCGATTTGACAGCGCTGCTTGGATTAAAGAGGGGTCTCACTCATGAAACAAACCGATTTTGATTTTGTCGTGGTGGGTGGCGGGCCTTCGGGTGCCACGGCTGCCCATGACTTGGTGCGCGAAGGCTGGCGTGTGTTGTTGTTAGACCGACAAGGCCGAACCAAGCCTTGTGGGGGCGCGATCCCCCCTCGCTTGATCAAGGACTTCGACATTCCCGATCACCTCTTGGTGGCCAAGGTGCGCTGCGCCCGCATGATTTCGCCGGCCGATAACAAGGTGGACATCCCCATCGACAACGGCTATGTGGGCATGGTCGATCGCGATGAGTTTGACGAGTATTTGCGCGAACGTGCGGCGCAATCAGGGGCGGTGCGGCGACAAGCCCTTTTTGACAAACTCGAGCACGACGAGAGTGGCCAGTTGTGGGTGCACTTCACACCGGTCAACGCCAAAGAACATGCGGCGCAAGAGCACAGCCAGCCGGTGAAAGTGTCCACCCGCATGGTGGTGGGCGCCGATGGGGCGCGCTCAGAAGTGGCGCGCCAAGCGATTCCGAATGCGCACAAGACCAAGTATGTCTTCGCTTATCACGAGATCATTGAAGCGCCTGTGGGACAGCGTGGCTATGACGCGGCCCGCTGCGACGTGTATTACCAAGGCGAGGTCTCGCCTGATTTTTATGGCTGGGTTTTTCCGCACGGCAAAACCATGAGTGTTGGCATGGGCAGTGCCGACAAGGGCTACTCGCTGCGCAGTGCAACAGCGCGATTGCGCGCCATTGCGGGCCTGACCGATGCGCCCACCTTGCGCCGCGAGGGAGCACCGATTCCGCTCAAGCCCTTGCCGCAATGGGACAACGGCCGCGACGTGGTGGTCATTGGCGATGCCGCAGGGGTCGTCGCACCGTCGTCGGGCGAGGGCATTTACTACGCGATGGACTGCGCAAGACGCGTGGCGCAAGCGGCGCACCAAGCCCTCAAAACCGGCAACAGCGCTTGCTTGAAGCAAGGCCGCAAGAGTTTCATGAAGCAACACGGACGGGTGTTTTGGATTTTGGGTGTGATGCAGTATTTCTGGTATCAAAACGACCGCCGGCGCGAGAAGTTTGTGAAGATTTGCGAGGACCGCGATGTGCAGCGTTTGACCTTCGAGTCCTACATGAACAAAGAGTTGGCGCGCAAAGACCCGATGGCGCATGTGCGCATTTTCTTGAAGGACATGGCCCACCTGCTGGGCTTGGCGCGTACCTGAGGACCTGTAGCGCTTAACCCTCTTTTGAGGGGTGAGTCATGAACCGGCGATCAATCCTGTCGACGCAAGTCAGGGACAATGCCGTTCATGGATAAAAAATCTCGTTACGCGTTGGCTGGGGCTTTTGTTTTGAGCTATGCCACGGCGGGTATTGGTGGGGCCTTCACGGAGCTGGGGCCTTGGTACTTTGCGCTCAAGCACCCGACTTGGAAACCACCCGATGCCGCATTTGGCGTGGTTTGGACGACCATCTTCACGCTCTGCGCCGTCAGTGGCTGGTTGGCGTGGCAAGCGGCCAGCAACCCCCAACAGCGCCGGACCGTTGCCACATTGTTTGGGCTCAATGCGCTGCTCAACATCCTTTGGAGTGCCCTTTACTTCAAGTTGCAGCGACCCGACTGGGCCT
>JBEGTA010000242.1:0-4797 GCA_041179665.1 Pseudomonadota bacterium | reverse complement strand
CCACCAACAACACGTCCACGCCGCCTTCCACCAAGGCTTTGGTTTGTTCGTAATAGGCTTTGCGCAAAGCCTCAAAGTCCACGTTGCGCGCGCCGGGGTCGTTCACATCGGGGCTGATGCTAGCCGTCTTGGGCGTAGGGCCTAAGGCACCCACGGCGTAACGCGGTTTGTCGG
This sequence comes from Pseudomonadota bacterium, assembly GCA_041179665.1. GTDB lineage: Bacteria > Pseudomonadota > Gammaproteobacteria > Burkholderiales > Burkholderiaceae_C > Limnohabitans_A. The sequence goes on along the minus strand of JBEGTA010000242.1, from coordinate 4,623 downwards.
GGGTTGAAAACTTGTCGCAAGCGGCGCGGGCCAAAGCGGCCGAGGCGCGGTTCATTTCAATGGCCAGGTCGGCCATGTTGTAGTCTTCTTGCGCAATGGTGGTCGCGCCAAAGGTATTGGTTTCAATCATGTCGGCGCCAGCCGCCAAATAGCTTTCATGAATGTCACGGATCACATCGGGACGTGTGAGGCTGAGCAATTCGTTGTTGCCCTTGACGTCTTTGGGAAAGTCTTTGAAGCGCTCCCCGCGGTAATCGGCTTCGCTCAATTTGAAGCGCTGAATCATGGTTCCCATCGCGCCATCGAGGATGGCGATGCGGTTTTCCAAAATTGCGGGCAGGTCTTGGGCGCGGGTGTAGTTCAAAGCTTTCATCCCTCTATTGTAAAAAATGAAACGGATACTTGAAGCCTTTTGCAATCAAATACTTTGAAATATCGAGCCCCTTCCACGCAGGCGGCTAAGTGCATCGGAGACAATACAGACCGTGTCTACCTCTACCGCCCCCGATTCTGTCCACATTCTGAGCATCCTCAGTGAGGTCTTTGGTTATGAGTCTTTTAGGGGCCCCCAACAAGGCATCATTGAACATGTCACGGGGGGGCAAGACGCTTTGGTCCTCATGCCCACGGGCGGCGGCAAAAGTCTTTGCTACCAAATTCCGGCCATTGCAAGGCAAAGTGCTGGCCTTGGCATCACCATTGTGGTGTCACCCCTCATCGCCCTCATGCACGACCAAGTGGGCGCCCTTCATGAAGCGGGGGTCAGCGCTGCCTTTTTAAATTCCACCTTGAGCAGCGATGAAGCTCACGCGGTTGAACAACGGCTTCGGCGCGGCGACATCACCTTGTTGTATGCCGCCCCAGAGCGCATTACCACCCCTCGTTTTTTGGCGCTGCTCGATTCACTCTATTCGCAAAACCAGCTCAGCCTCTTTGCCATCGATGAAGCGCATTGCGTGAGCCAATGGGGCCACGACTTTCGCCCTGAGTACCGAGGCCTGACCATTCTGCATGAACGGTTTCCGCAGGTTCCCCGTGTTGCCCTCACAGCCACCGCCGATGCTCTGACACGCGCCGACATCATTGAGCGTTTGCAGTTAGAAGAAGCTCGTCTGTTTATCAGCAGCTTTGATCGGCCCAATATTCGATACACCATTGTTGAAAAGAAAGACGCCTCGACTCAATTGCTGCGCTTCATTGAGCGCGAACACGAGGGCGATGCGGGCGTGGTGTATTGCCAATCTCGAAAGCGCGTAGAAGAGATAGCCGAGATGTTGGCCGAAACCGGCATTGATGCGCTACCTTATCACGCCGGCCTAGATGCCCGTGTCCGTCAAAAACACCAAGATCGATTTTTGCGCGATGAAGGGGTTGTGATGGTGGCCACCATTGCCTTTGGCATGGGCATCGACAAGCCCGATGTGCGCTTTGTGGCGCACTTAGACATGCCCAAAAACATCGAGGGCTACTACCAAGAAACAGGCCGCGCTGGGCGCGACGGTTTGCGTGCCGATGCCTGGATGGCCTATGGCCTACAAGACGTGGTCAATCAACGCCGAATGATTGATGAAAGCCCCGCCGACGAAGACTTCAAACACGTGATGCGCGGCAAGCTCGATGCGCTTTTGGCTTTGGCAGAAGCGACCGATTGCCGGCGTGTCCGTTTGCTCAGTTACTTTGACGAGGCCAGTGAGCCCTGCGGCAATTGCGACAACTGCCTTCATCCACCCGCCGTTTGGGATGGCACTGACGCCGCTCGAAAATTGTTGTCCACGGTTTATCGCGCCGAACAGCACAGTGGCTTTTCATTTGGCGCAGGACACGTCATGGACGTTCTGCGCGGCAAGCAAACCGAAAAAGTCGCCCAGTTTGGCCATCAGCAACTCAGCACCTTTGGACTTGGCGCCACCTACAGCGAAGCTCAACTTCGAGGCGTGCTCAGACAGCTGATTGCCATGGGCGCCTTGAATGTGCAGGGGCAAGTTTTCAACACGCTGCAACTCACTGAAGGTTCTCGCGCGGTTTTGAAAGGCGAAGTCAGCGTGCAACTGCGCGAGTCGGTGAGCCAGAAAACCGAGAAAAAGAAACGCAGCACCAAAGCGCCTGGACCCGCTGCGGCCAATCTCAGCCAAGATGCATTGGTCCGTTACATCAACCTCAAGGCCTGGCGCGCCGAGGTTGCCAAGGAACACAACTTACCGGCCTACGTCATCTTTCATGACGCCACGTTGGCGCATATTGCAGAAGTGGCCCCCATCAATTTGGAAGACCTGCAGGGCATCAGCGGCATTGGTGCGAAAAAACTCGAGGCCTACGGTCAAGAAGTTCTCAAAGTCTGCCGCGTTTAAGTTCAAGACAGCGGTCGATCCGTCAGTTTCATCGACCCACCTCAAGCTTTATGCAAGTTTTGCATAGATTTTGTGAGGTTTTAGCAATTTCTCATTCCCTTTTAACACCAGCCTCCCTAAAATTCAGGTCTGGTTACAAAGCGGGTACATCGTCCGACTCCGTGACCTCATTGGCGAGCCTAAAACGGCTTTTGATCGTCATTTTCTGCAAAGTTGATGGACCTGAGTTCAAGGTCATGACTGCTTGCGCATTGGCACCTCTCAAGGTGACTTCGGCGGGACTTTTCAAAAAATGATTTTTAAACTTTGGAGCTAATCTCATGAACTCACCCGTGATGCAGGGCTTGAACCTCAACACCCCCACGTATGTGAAAAACCCCAAGCTGATTGCTTGGGTGGCCGAAATGGTGGCCCTGTGCAAACCCGCCAATGTCTATTGGTGTGATGGCTCTGAAGAAGAGTACAACCGCCTGTGCCAACAATTGGTCGACAGCGGCACCTTCAAAAAACTCAACCCCGCCAAGCGCCCTGGCAGCTTCTTGGCATGCTCTGACCCTTCAGACGTGGCACGTGTGGAAGATCGCACCTACATCTGCTCTGAAAAGAAAGAGAACGCCGGCCCCACCAACAATTGGATGGACCCTGCCGAAATGCGCAAAACCTTGAACCCTTTGTTTGACGGTTGCATGCAAGGCCGCACCATGTACGTGGTGCCTTTCTCCATGGGCCCTCTAGGTTCACACATTGCACACATCGGCATTGAATTGACCGACAGCGCCTACGTCGCCGTGAATCAAAAACTGATGACGCGCATGGGCAAAGCCGTGTTTGATGTCATCGGTACGGACGGCGAGTTCGTGCCTTGCTTGCACACGGTGGGCGCGCCTTTGCTGAATGGCGCCAAGGACACCACCTCTTGGCCTTGCAACCCCACCGTCAAGTACATTGTTCACTATCCTGAAACACGCGAGATCTGGTCTTACGGTTCTGGCTACGGTGGCAATGCATTGCTCGGCAAGAAATGCTTGGCTTTGCGCATCGCCTCCAGCATGGGCCGCGCGCAAGGCTGGTTGGCCGAGCACATGCTCATCTTGGGCGTGACCAATCCCGAAGGTAAAAAATACCACGTGGCTGCGGCTTTCCCCAGCGCTTGTGGCAAAACCAACTTCTCGATGTTGGTGCCCCCAGAAGGTTTCAATGGCTGGAAAGTCACCACCATTGGCGACGACATTGCATGGATCAAGCCCCAAGCCAACGGCAAGATGATGGCCATCAACCCCGAAGCGGGTTACTTTGGCGTGGCCCCAGGCACCAACCACCACACCAACCCCAACTGCATGGCCAGCTTGGACAAAAATGTGATTTTCACCAACGTGGCGCTCACCGATGACGGCGACGTCTGGTGGGAAGGCATGGACAAAGACACGGGCAAAGTGCCCGATCATTTGATCGACTGGCAAGGCAAAGACTGGACCCCCCAGATTGCCAAAGAGACTGGCGCTAAAGCCGCTCACCCCAACGCACGTTTCACCGTGGCTGCCACCAACAACCCCGCACTCGACCCAGCGTGGGACGATGCTGCTGGCGTGTCCATTGACGCATTCATCTTTGGCGGCCGCCGCTCCACCACCGTGCCTTTGGTCACCGAAGCACGCAACTGGACCGAAGGCGTTTACATGGCCGCCACCATGGGCTCTGAAACCACCGCCGCGGCGTTTGGTGCACAGGGCGTGGTGCGTCGTGATCCGTTTGCCATGTTGCCTTTCTGCGGCTACAACATGAGCGACTACTTCCAACACTGGTTGGACGTGGGCGCCAAAATTGAAGCCGGCGGTCACAAGTTGCCCAGCATTTATTGCGTCAACTGGTTCCGCAAAGACGAAGCCGGCAAGTTTGTCTGGCCAGGTTATGGCGACAACATGCGCGTTTTGAAGTGGATGATCGACCGCTTGGAAGGTCAGGCCCAAGGTCAAGAGACCATGTTTGGCGTCACACCCACTTATGGCGAATTGAACTGGACCGGTTTGAACTTCACAGCTGATCAGTTCAAAACCGTCACCAGCATCGACAAAGCGGCATGGCAACAAGAGTTGCAATTGCACACCACACACTTTGAGCAGTTGGCTTACAACATGCCCAAAGCCTTGCTCGAGACCAAAGCAGCGTTGGAACAGCGCTTAGCAGCCGTCTGACAAACACTGACTCGCGCCAGAAGTTAGCGCAAGCTTTGTTGTGGTTCACACCGGCCATGTGGTCGGTGAACTACGTCGTGGCA